>QHBM01000077.1 GCA_003244145.1 Chthoniobacterales bacterium | reverse complement strand
TCGACCTGGCTCCAGTTGCTGATGCTCAGCGTGATGATGCCGCTCAAGAGCAGGCCCTTGTCGGCGATCGGATCGAGGATCATGCCGAGCGAGCTGCGCTGATTATAGCGGCGCGCGACGTAGCCATCGAGGCCGTCGCTCACGGCCGCGAGCAGAAACACGGCGATCGCCGTGAAGCGCATCCAATCCTGCGGCTTACTTTCCTGGATGCTCTCGCCGTAATAAATCGCCAGCGTCACGAACACCGGGATCATGAGAATCCGGATCACGGTGATTTTGTTGGCGGTGGTCATGGGCAGGTGTGGCGATCATGAAAAGTTGAAGGGCTGGCCGCGCAACTTGCAAGGCAATTTGGTCGCCTACGTTTCAAGTTGCGTCGACGCCGTGCCGGAGGCGGTGCTGTGCCGGCCCTCGCAGAATTCTTCGATCATCTTCTCGTTGAACGCCGGGATGTCGTCCGGCTTCCGGCTCGTGACCAATCCGTTGTCCACCACAACTTCCTGGTCCACCCAATTCGCGCCGGCGTTTCTGACATCGGTTTTGATGGCCGGCCAGGAAGTGATCGTTCTCCCGCGCACCACGCCGGCATCGATCAGCACCCAGGGCGCGTGGCAAATCGCGGCCACCGGTTTTTTTTCGCGAAAAAAATGGCGCACGAATTCCAGCGCGTCGTCGGACGAACGCAACGTGTCCGGATTCATCAAGCCGCCGGGAATCATGAGCGCGTCGAAGTCTTCGGGCTTCGCCTCCGCCAGCGTCAGATCGACCGCGATGGTGTCGCCCTTGTCCGCGTGATTCATTCCCTGAATCTTGCCCGACTCGATCGAGACGATCGTAGTCTGCGCACCCGCTTCCTCGAGCGCTTCACGCGGCTTAGTGAGCTCAACCTGTTCGAACCCATCCGCCGCCAGAATCGCCACTTTCTTACCCGCCAGTTTGTTTGCCATAAGAATCTCCTTGCCGACCGCACGTACTACGGCGCGCTCAACTCGATTGGATGTAAGGTCGAAGTCGTATGGCGCTAGAACGGTTGCTTAAATCCCGCGAGCAAAGCGTTGTAGTTCCGGAAAGTGGGAGTGGTTTTGCCGTTCACAAAACTGAGGGTGAACTTCGGCGCGGTGTCGCTCGCGGTTTGCGGACCGATGTCGAGCGATAGCCTCACATCCGGAAACGCCTTGCCCGAGTCGAAATCGTAAGCGCCGCCGACATCGATCAGCAGATCGGCGTTGTAGTGTTTAACCAGGAAGAGATCCGCGTCGTGGGCCAGCTGGATTGACCAATAGAAGCGCCCACGCAAACGATTGCGCCCGGTATCTTCACCCCGGTTGTTGGCGGGAAGATCGTCCTTGATGGAGCTAACGTAGTCGTAACTAAAGACGAGAATGGGTGGCACGTTCGCCTCCGGTTTTCCGAGGAGGCAAAGTCCCGTCGCGAACTTTGAGAGCCCCGGAGAATTCACCGACAACCAGTTCGTCCAACCGACGGTCAGGTTGATTTTGTCGAACTGTTGATCCGCTTCGAAACGGCCGGCCAAACCCGTTTCGAAAAGCCCGCGCAGGTCGCCAAAGTTTTTCGATTCAAAGAACTGCACCAGCACATAATCGGCTTCCGCGTTGATGCTGTTGATGTAGTTGTTGTTCTTGTCCGGATGATACGAAAGGTCCGCATCGAGCATCGCTTGAAACCGCGAGAAGCGACGGTAGCGGCGATCGTTCATCGGATCATCCGTGGCGGAAGCGTTCGCCAGGCTGTCGATCCCGTAGGTCAGCTTGAGGGAGGCGCTCGTGCCGTTCTCGCCGCCAAGAATGGAAAACTTCCGTTGCACGGCTTTGTTGCGATTGAGGAACTCGACGTTGCGCGGCGCGCTGCCGATGTTCACCGGTCCAAACTTTGCAATCGGCGCGAACCCCTTCACTTCGATTCCGGGCGGATCGCCCGAACCTTGCAACAGCTGGACACTGTATCCCTTGGACGCATCCAGCTCGGCTGAGCCGAGGAGAATGTCGCTTTGCAATCCAGGAAAGTTGTCTTGCGGAGCGCGCGGAATGATTTGCACCGAAAGTGGTTCGCCCTCCTTGCCCTCGAAGAGAACCTTGAAGCGGCTTGCCGTGGAAGCCGCGGGCGAATCGCTCCGGATGAGATGATAAAGCGGTTTGCCGCTCTCGCCGTCCGTGATCCCCACGCGAATGATAGTCCTGCTCTGCCCTGGCTTGTTCGGATCAGGGATGAAATCGAGTTTGCAGGCTACCTTGAGGGGCGCCCCCAGCATGGCATTCGCCAGGCCGCATAGAGCGAGCGTCGCGTTTAGAAAAACCAGGCGGCGCATAAGCCGGTCACGATTCGACCCGATCCAGAAGATCCTGCGGCGTGGCGAATTCGCCGTCCACCAGGTCCTGGGGACTCAGTGGATAATCCCCGGGGATGCGCGCGCGAATATCCATATAAAAAAGATCGAGTCGCTTGATCGGAGCGTTCGTTGCGTTGTCGGCATCATCGATGCGTTGGAACCAGGTTGTGATGTCACTCTCCGGAGTGGGATCTCCGTCGGTCTCCGGATCGATAAAAAGCGTCTTTTTCAGCTCGTCCAGAATGATCCGCATCTTTTGCTTAGAGGTCAGGTTCATAGGGGCTTTCTCACACGGATGATCTGCGGGCAGTCGTCGCCTGCGGCGCAAAAGACCAAAACCTTATGGACTGCGTTGGGGGACTTAGGGCTCGTACCGGATGGTCTAGAGACTCCTTAAAAATTTGTCGAGAAATAATAATGGTTTTGCGCCCATCTTTACAAATTCGTTTTGGTGTCGGAAGCGAAACCCGGCTAAACTCGGAACCGGCAGGGCCGATGTGGCGAAATGGCAGACGCAACGGACTTAAAATCCGTTTCCATTAAACTGGAGTGTGGGTTCGAGTCCCGCCATCGGCACTTCCAACAGCCAAAGTTCAAGTCAAGATCACTCTATTAACATGACCAATCTCACTAAACCGACTCGACTCATCCGACGGTTCACGGCGCTTTGTCTTTGCCTGACAAGCTTACTTCTCTTCGCGGCAACTTTGTGGGCATGGCAGGCGGGACCAGCGAGTACTCGCTCGATGCAGGATGCAAACCCAGCATCCTGATCAATTACAGTGAAAATCATGCGCCCACTTTCATGACCTGCTCCAAAGAAAAATAGAGCCGTGGCGGAATCAACCAATCCACTTTTCATTCCCGTGATTCTCGGCACGGCGCGGCAGGGGCGCCAGAGCGAGCACGTTGCGAATTTTCTCCTCAGCGAAATGAAGAAGCGGCCGGAGATCGAGACCGAGCTGATCGATGTGCGGCAGCTTAAGATGCGTCTGGACGACGCCGGCGAGGAGATGAAGGACCCGGAGTTCGCGAAGAAAATGACGCGTGCGGATGGGCTCGCGATCGTGACACCGGAATACAATCATGGTTATCCGGGACTTTTGAAGCATGCGCTCGACATGTGTTTGGAAGAATACATTCACAAGGCGGTTGGCTTGGTTGGCGTGTCAGCGGGGCCATTCGGCGGATCGCGCGTGATCGAGCAACTAGTGCAAGTTGTCCGTGAGCTTGGATTGACGGTGACCTTTACGGACGTGAATTTCAGCAGGGTTGGCGACGCCTTCGATGATCAGGGGATGTTGAAGGACGAAAAATATGTCGGGCGCGTGGCGAAGTTCTTGAATGAACTGGTCTGGATGACGCGTGTTCTGCGGCACGGTCGCGAGAATATACCGCCGCTCTAAGGCCGTGCTGCGCGAATCAGACCTGGAGGAAACCTTCGCGCGTTCTGGCGGACCCGGGGGTCAGAACGTGAACAAGGTCTCCACCGCGGTGACGTTGCGGCATCGGCCTTCGGGTCTGTCAGTGACGGTGCAGGATTCGCGTTCCCAAGCCATTAACCGCAAGCTTGCGCGCGAGCGGCTCTGCGATGCCATCGAACGTTCGCGGCAGAAAACGCGCGCGGCGGAAATCTCGCGGCGCGAAAAAGTGCGACGCCAGCGTTCGCCGCGTCCGCGGGCGTTGAAGAAGCGTATCCTCGAAGCCAAGCGGCAGAGGTCTCGGCTGAAAAAGTTACGGAGCAACCTGGAAGACTGAGTCGCAGCGAGGTTTCCCCGCTTTGTTGTCCGAGGCCTTTCTGCAACCCCGCGATTTTAATTGGAAAATCTTGGCCCGAAATACATCTGGCCGAGGAACCTGCGCCGAATTGAGCTTGAAGGAACAACTTCAACTATGAAAAAACTTATTATTCTTACTCCCGTAATGGCGGTCGCCGCGATGCTTTTGAGCTCGTGCACCACCGTTGTGGAAAAACCAGCCCCGGCCACTACCACCACTACTTCGACTACAGTGAGGAAGGCGCCGGCTCCGATGTCGCAAACGACCGAAAGCACGACGACTCGTGCTTCGGGTAATTACTAAACTCGCTTCGGCGACGTTGATCAGAAGGGGACACGCTTCGCGGCGTGTCCCTTTTCTTTTACGCCGTGGGTTCTGACGCCGCCTCGGGTTCGACTTCGGCGCTCTCCTGACTCACGACCGGTGCGATCGCCTGCAATTTCTCGGCGCCGCGCAGATCCATTAGTTTCACGCCCATCGTGTTTCGGCCCACGGCGCGAATCTCCTTCACGCGCGTGCGCACCATCTGGCCCTTGGTCGTAATCAGCATGAGCTCGTCGTGCTCGGTCACGGTGAGCGCGCCGACAACGTTGCCGGTCTTTTCTCCGGTTTTCATCGTGATGATGCCTTTGCCGCCGCGGGACTGCCGCCGGTAATCGTCGAACGGCGTGCGCTTGCCGATGCCGTTCTCGCCCGCCACCAACAGCATCGCGTCGGAATTCACGATCGCGATAGCGACAATCAGATCGCCCTTCTCTGGGCGGATGCCCCAAACGCCGACCGTGTTGCGCCCCTGATCGCGCAACTGCTCTTCATGAAAGCGCAGGCTCATGCCTTCCTTGGTGATGAGCACAATCTCGTTGTCGCCATTGGTCAGCTTCGCGTCGATCAGGCAATCGTCCTTCTCGATCTGGATCGCGATGATCCCGCCTTTGCGGACGTTGCTGTAATCGGAAAGGTTCGATTTCTTTACAATCCCGGACCGGGTCGCGAAGACGATGTGAAAATTCTCGTCCCACGTTTCATCGACCGTGTTCGCACCTGTCCCGGATTTCTTCGCCTGAACCCGAATGGTTGCCGCGATTTTTTCGTCGGCGCGCAATTCCAGGAGATTGGCGATCGAGCGCCCCTTGGCCGCCCGTCCCATCTCGGGAATCTCGTAAACTTTCTCGACATAGGCGCGGCCCGAAGCAGTGAAGAACATCAGGTAATCGTGCGTGGTCGCGGTAAAGAGATGCTCGATGAAGTCGCCTTCTTCTTCCTCGGTGTTGCCCTCGCGCGTCGTCATGCCGATCACGCCTTTGCCGCCGCGGCGCTGCGCGCGGAAAGCGCTCACGGCGGTGCGCTTGATGAACCCGCCGTGCGTGATGCTGATGATGCAGCCCTCGTTCGCGATGAGATCCTCCATGTTGATCTCACCCTCGTCCGGCACCAACTGCGTCAACCGCGGCGAAGCATGTTTGTCGCGGATCTCGCGCAGCTCCTCCTTGATGATTTGAAAGACACGCGATTCCTTCGCGAGGATGTCGCGCAGGTCCTTGATCGTCTCGATCAGGTCGCCGTATTCCTTCGTGATCTTGTCCCGCTCGAGACCGGTCAGTTGGTAAAGACGCAGCTCGAGAATTTGATTCGCCTGATGCTCGCTGAAGGCGTAGCGCCCATCGGTCAGGCGTGCCTCGTTTCGAATCAGGACGCCGATCTTCTCGACCTGCTTCCGGGTGAATTCGAACGCGAGCAGTTTTACCCGGGCTTCATCGCGGTTCGCCGACCCCCGAATGATGCGGATGAATTCATCGAGGTTCGCCAGCGCGATCAGGTAACCTTCGAGCGTTTCAGCGCGTTCCTCGGCCTTGCGCAATTCGAAACGTGTCCGCCGCAACACCACTTCGCGGCGGTGATCGATGTAAGCCTGGTTCGCCTGCTTGAGCGGCAGCAATTTCGGCCGGCCGTGATCGATCGCCAGCATGTTGACCGCGAAGGAACTTTCCATCGCGGTGTGCTTGTAAAGATTGTTGATGACGATCTTCGGATTCGCGTCGCGCTTCAGCTCGATCACCACCCGCGTGTTTTCATCCGACTCATCGCGGATCGCGGTGATGTCGGTGAGCACCTTCTCGTTCACCAGATCCGCGATGCGCTCGACCAGCGTGGCGCGATTGACGTTGTAGGGAATTTCCGTAATCACGATCTGCTCGCGATTGCCCTTCAATTCCTCGACGCCCGCTTTGCCGCGCACTTTCATGCTGCCGCGGCCGGTCTCGAGATATTGCTTGATGCCCGCGAGCCCGAGAATGGCGCAACCGGTCGGAAAATCCGGCCCCTTCACATGCTTCCGCAAATCGTCGATCGAGATGTCCGGGTCGTCGATCTGCGCGCAGATGCCGTCGATCACCTCGCCGAGATTGTGCGGCGGCATGTTCGTCGCCATGCCCACGGCGATACCGGTGCCGCCATTCACCAGCAGGTTCGGGAACGCGGCCGGGAAAACGGTCGGCTCGGTGCGGGTCTCGTCGTAGTTCGGGACAAAGTTGACCGTGTCCTTGTCCATGTCGGTCATCAGCGCGGCCCCGAGATGGGTCATGCGGGCTTCGGTGTACCGCATCGCCGCTGGCGGATCGCCTTCGACGGAACCGAAGTTACCCTGGCCATCGACGAGCGTCTCGCGCATCGCCCAGGCCTGCGCCATGTGGACGAGGGTGGGGTAAATCACCGCTTCGCCGTGCGGGTGGTAATTACCACTCGTGTCACCGCAAATCTTCGCGCATTTCCGATGCTGCCGGTTCGGGAAGAGCGACAGATCGTGCATCGCGTAAAGGATGCGCCGCTGCGATGGCTTTAAACCATCACGCGCATCCGGCAACGCGCGCGAGATAATGACCGACATCGAGTAATCGAGGAACGATCTCGACACTTCTTCGGCCACGTTAATCAGCTCAATTTTTTCGTTTGGATTATACACAGGAAATTTTTAGACAGGATTACCGGGATTTACTGGATTACGGAAATCGGCGGACTCTGGAGACGACGATGTCCGCCGATGCTTGCGTTTGAATTGCAGGCTGGCGGTTCCGAAATTTAAAAGAAGGCCCACTTCGTGATTGGTGGCGGTGAGATAATTAACAACCTGAACCTCATCCGCCTTAGTTAGCGCCGAGATGGATTTCAATTCGCAGATCAAAGTCCCGTTCGCGACGAGGTCGGCGACGAAATCGCCCACGATGACATTTTCATATCGAACCGTTATCCGTTTATCCAACTCCACGGCGATGCCGGCGCGGCGCAATTCGAACGCCAGCGCATTTCGATAAACCGATTCAAGAAAGCCCGGGCCGAGTGCGCGATGAACTTTCATCGCCAGCCCAATGATCTTTTCCGTCAGCGCGTAGTCCTGGTCTTCTTCCAATCCCGTAAATCCTGTTAATCCTGTCTAAACATCCAGGTTGCGGACGTTCAGCGCGTTGTCTTCGATGAACTGGCGGCGCGGCTCGACCACGTCGCCCATCAGGATCGTAAACATTTTGTCGGCATCGACGGCGTTATCGTCGTTCAAGTCGACTTTGAGCAGCTTCCGTTTCTCCGGGTCCATCGTGGTGTTGAACAGCTCCTTTGCGTTCATTTCTCCCAGGCCCTTGAACCGTTTGATCTGCACGCCGCGCCGGCCGATCTCGACAATTTTCTGGTGGATCTCGGGAATCGAGAACAGTGGGTGCACCAGAGCTTTTTCGCCTTCACCCTCGATCAACTCGAAGATCGGATGGTCGCTCGCGGCGTAGTGGTCGACCTTCAGGCCTTTCCGCGCCAGCTCGGCGATGATTTTTTGGATGGTGGTGGACTCGTGCAGCTCAACAAGCTTCGCCCGCCGGCGGACGCCGCCGTTTGCCTTCACCGGCGCGATCGTCAGTGGCAACAATTCCTGCCCCATCTCCGCATCGAACAAATTCAGATCGAGATTCTCTTCATGAAATTCACGGACCTCGCGCTGATCGTGGAAATAACGGACGGACTCTTCGTTGCCCTCGCGCACCTTCACGAGGTAAGTCGGCAGCTTGCCCGTTTTGGGCTGTCGCTCGGCCAGGTAAGTCTCGAAATCGCCACCATGACGGCGCACCGATTCGCTGAGCTTCGCCAGCCGCTCGAGCGATTCCAGAATGTCTTTAAGTTGCGCGGCGCTCAGCTCCTTGTCGTCGGCCAGGTTCTTCAGCCGCACATCCTCCGCGCCTAACGAGATCAAGATCTTGTTCAACTGCACGTCGTCATCGACGTACTCCTCGCGCTTCTTCCGTTTGATTTGGTAAAGTGGCGGCTGCGCGATATAAATTTTCCCGGCGCGGACCAGCTCCGTCATTTGCCGGTAGAAAAACGTGAGCAGCAGCGTGCGAATGTGCGAACCGTCCACGTCCGCGTCGGTCATGATGATGATGCG
>QHBM01000080.1 GCA_003244145.1 Chthoniobacterales bacterium | reverse complement strand
GACTCGCGAGCATCGATTTGATCGGGCGAAACAGCGAAAGTTCGGCTCGGTGCAGTTCGCCTTTCGCCGCCAGCGAAGCTGCTTCGCCGATGTTTCCGAGCAGCATGTTCGCTTCCTTCACGTCGTCGAGGGGCGCGGCGAATGCGGTGGCAATCGCTTCTTCCACCAACCCTTCGCGCAAGCCGATCCGGAGATCGCCGGTCAGGATCTTGACCAGATACTGGCCTTCACGCGCTGAGATTTTCGCCAGGCGCTTTTGGAGCAGCTCTGTTTTGGCGACCGGGCCGCGCGCTTTGTGCAGCGCGTCGAAAAACTCGCGCGACTCGCCCAGGCCAAACGGCTCGGGTGTGGTCCTGTTCTCCAGCGCTTCCAACGCGGTCTTGCCGGCGTCGCCGTGCGAGCTGGCAATGCGGCGGAATTCGGCCTCACCCAATTTTGTCGCGGCGAGCAGGGCGCGATGGATTACGGCCCATCCCGCCTGGACCGTGCGCAGATCGCTTTGTGAAAACGGTTTGCCGGTAAAATAGATAGACGCGATCGCTAACTGCTCCGGTTCCAGCGTGCGCAAATACTCCGCGAGCAAACGGATTTTCTCGAGCTTAGCCGGTGTCGCGGCGATCGACTCGCCGACTTCGGAGAACGCGGCGAATTCCGAGGTTGTAGCTGCCGCCGTCGCTGGTGGCAGGTCTTTGGATTCTGTTGCTGTAGCAGGGCGATCTGGAAGAAAGGATTTCAAGCTCAGCTCCATCTGGTTCTCTTCGCTCAAGGCCCACGCTTCCACTCCGCGATCGCGCAGATCGCGCGCAAATTCGGCGGCGAATCCATGCAGAGTCAGGACGCGCTTCGGTTGCACCAGTTCGACATAACGGACAAGATCGTTGTAGTCCGCATGGTCGGAGAGCGGGAAGGCCGCGTCGACCTGATAGCGATAGACCGCGTTCGGATCCACAGCCCATCCGCTAATCATCGCCACGCGCTTGTCCTTGATCTTTTCCAGCATGCGCGAGCGATTCGCGCTCGGCGGGCAGATGAGAACTTTTCCCGCCACTTCGCTGGCGTTGTAGCGTTCGTATTTGCAAAAGGATTGGCCCAATTGCTCGTAGATGTGCGTCATCCGGTGGACGGAGCCGTGCAACATCGGCGTGAGTCCGGCGCCGGCCAGCGCGCAAAGAATTTCCTGCGCTTTGCCTAACGAGTAGCCGAGCAGCACCGGCACCGCGCCGCTCTCGAGCGCGTCCTGACAGAAGGCCACGATTCCCGCGATGATCTGCTCAGTGGGCGGAAACCGATAGCGCGGCAATCCGAAGGTCGTCTCCATGATCAAGGTGTCGGCCTGCCGCCATTGCGCCGGCTCGGCCGAGCGGCCGGGCCGCAATTTGAAATCGCCGGTGTAAAGGAGCGATCCGCTCTTCGTCTCCAGGAAAAACTGGGCCGAACCAAAAATATGACCGGCCGGGATCAGGGTGACGCCGAGGCCGCGAATAGTGGTGCGTTCACCAAATGGCAACACGTGTTCGTTCCGCTTTCCGGGCAGCCGCGCCTGCATCAGGCGCGCGGTCCGTTCGGAAACGATGATCTCGTCATGCGGCGCGATGTGGTCGCTGTGCGCGTGCGAAACGAAGGCAAATGGCTTCCCGTCCCGGGGATCGAGCCAGATGTCTTCGTTGGGCAGATAAACGCCGCGCTCATATCGCACTTCGATCACGCGCAGAATTTACGCGACCTTTGACATCTTCCCACTGTTCCCGTTTCATTATGCCGTGAAAGCGACGGCGATATCGATTCTCGCGTTTGTCTTTGCGGGCAATTTGTGGGCGGCGAGCCAGGTCAAAGTCCTGACCAAGGTCGACCAGCTTCCGGTCGCGTTGAATAACGATTTCCAGTTCCGGAAAACGAAGCTGTTTTACCTGAACGAGAGCCCGCCCAAAGCGAGGAAATCTCTTTCGCAGACCATGTCGACGAATCCAAATAATCCCACCGCAGGAATCGCCGAAGCATCTCTCGGCTTCGAGCGCAGTTATCGGATGTATGGAGCGATTACCGCCGCGGATCAGCACCAGCGCTTTGGGAATTATTTCGATTTCTTCTGGCGGGTGAAACGTCCGGCGACCGTGACCATTCGACTCGAGTATCGGCAGGAAAAGCTCCGCTCCTTTGTGCAGGCGCGAGAGATTTCCTACACCTACGCGAAGGGCACCCAAAAAACCGAGTTCACCATCATCGGTGACGATTATTTTAACGACGGACGCGTCATCGCCTGGCGCTGCCTCCTGATCGAGAATGGTCAGATTGTGGCCGAAAACCGCTCTTATTTGTGGGAATGAATTGGCCCCGCGATGGGCGATTGCCGCAAACGACTTAAGGCAAGTGCCGTAAATTTCACCCGCTCACCTGTTTCCCCGCCGGCGCGGAATCCCTCTGTTTCCGAGGCGTTTGGTTGACAGTATCACCCCTGACCTTATATTTTTCTCACGCAGTGCAGTCGTCAATTCAAGTCGGAGTAAATGGAGAGGCCGTTTGGGTCAAAGTCGAGGGCAAGGGCAGCTTCCTTAACAGCGGCAACCTCAAGGAATTCACCCGCGAAATGGTGAATCGCGGCTATCGCGAATTCGTGATCGACCTGGAGCAGTGCGCAATGATGGATTCTACCTTCATGGGGACCATGGCCGGGGTGGCGCTGCGCTTGAAGGAACTTGGGCACGGCCACCTGCACGTGGTGCATTGCGGAGAACGCAGCCGCAGCCTTCTCACCGGTCTTGGCCTCGACCAGATTTTCAGCATCCACGCGAATGGATCGGCCGCGCCGCAATGCCGAATGCTCAAGAGCGAATCGGCCAACGGGGCGGCTGACGAAAAAAAGAAAACCGCGGAGCAGATGCTGGATGCGCACGAGGCGTTGTGCGAAGCCGCGCCGCAGAACCTCGCCCGGTTCAAAGACGTTCTCGATTACCTAAAGCAGGACCTCCATCACGACACGCCGTCGAACTGATCCAGCCCGCGGCGCATGTGGCCAATCCTTCTCCTCGGGCTGTTGATCGCATCTCTCGCGGCGTGGGCTTTCACCTGGCAACAGCAACGCATTCGCATCCGCCAGCTCGAGCGCTCGAAGGAAGAAATTCAGATCGAGGAGACGCTCGTCTTCGATTTTCTGCACGGGTTGGGCGAGGCCTTTACCGAAACGATCCGCGCGACCGATCTGCACCGATTGATTGTGGAAGGCGCGGCCCGGATTCTCGATGCCCAGGGCGGGGCGCTCTACATGATGGAGCGCGCGGGCGGGAAATTGGCGCCGGCTTTTATTTCGAAAGGCTGTCCGCCCTTTGTCGAGGTGCCGCCGCACATCCTCCAGCAGGCGGCTTCTAATCCAGCCGCGCTGGAAAGTTACGTGCGCCTGCACACCATTCCGCCGGGCGATGGTGTGATTGGGCGCGTCTGGCAAACACGCGAACCGATTTGCCTGGCCGATCTGGCGGATGCGCCTGAGTTGGCGGGTTTGCGCGGCACATCTCTCGGCGCGGCCACGGTCATGGTCGCGCCTTTACTTTACGGAAAACAAAACATGGGTGTGCTCGCGCTCGGGAATGGCTCGACGAGTCCGTCTTTCACGGCGAGCGATTTCGTCGTCTTCAAATCGATCGCGGAGCAATCGGCTTTCGCGCTCTACAACGCCATCATCTACTCAGAGGCGAACGAGAAAAAACGGCTCGATCACGATCTCGAAATTGCGCGCGATATTCAGCGCATTCTTTTGCCGAGCGAAGCGCCGGTCATCGATGGGTTCGAGCTCAGCGGCATCAACATTCCGGCGCGCCACGTCAGCGGCGATTATTTCGATTATCTAAAGGTGGACGAGGACCGGCTCGGCGTCGCGATTGCCGACGTGTCGGGGAAGGGCGTGCCGGCGTCGATCATCATGGCGATTTGCCGCAGCGTTTTGCGCAGCCAGGCGGCGGGGAATCCCTCGCCCTCCGACGTGCTCAGAAAAGTGAACCGCCAACTTTATCCCGACATCAAGGAGGACATGTTCATCAGCATGGCCTACGTGATTCTCGATCACGCGCGCAGCACGGTGACCCTCTCTCGTGCTGGCCACGACGCGCCGATTTTGTTCGACCATGCCACGCAAACCGCGACGCCGGTGAAGCCTCCCGGAATGGTCCTCGGAATTGACAGCGGAAGCGTGTTCGATAGGATAACGGGCGACTTCGCTCTCTCGCTCAAACGCGACGATTGCCTGCTCCTCTACACCGATGGAGTCACTGAGGCGCTCGACGCAAACGGAGACGAATTTGGCCCCGAACGCATGATCGAATGTGTCCGCGCCAGCGCGCCTCAGGGCGCGTCGGCCATGATCACCAGGATCATCGATGAGTTACGAAACTTCGTGGGAGCGCAGCCGCAAAACGACGACATCACCCTGATCGCTATTCGCAAAACATGAGAAAAATTCCTGTCACAGAATCTAACCCGGACGAAAATTCCGCTGCGGCGTCAACGACGACGGAGCAAGCGAAAGATGATTCGACGGAAGGGTTGGAGGCGGACCTCAATCGTTTTCGCGATTTGGCGCTGCGGAGTCAGGCGGATTTCGAGAATTACAAGAAGCGATGCGCGCGCGAGAAAGAGGAGGCGATCAAATACGCCAACAGCGCGCTCTTGGAAAAGCTGATCGCCATCATCGACAACTTCGAGCTTGGGCTCGAGGCGGCGCGTGCCGAAGGCGAGAAGTCGCCGGTGTTCTCAGGCATGAGCATGGTCTTCAAACAGTTGATGGATTTTCTCACGGAGAACGGACTGAAGCCGATCGACGCGACCGGGCAAAAGTTCGATCCGAATTTGCACGAAGCGATCGCACACGAACCGAGCGAGCAATTGCCGGAAAACGTCGTGATCCGGCAGACGCGGCGCGGTTATCGCCTGAAGGACCGGCTGCTTCGCCCATCGAGCGTAGTCGTTTCCAGCGGGCCGGCGGCGTAATTGTTCTCAAAAATTCCCGAAGCATTTTGACAAGGCACGACCTGCGTCCCCATGGCTGAAAAGCGCGATTATTACGAAGTCCTGACCGTCACGCGCACCGCGACCGAGGAGGAAGTGAAACGGGCTTATCGCAAGCTCGCGGTGAAGTTTCATCCCGATAAGAATCCGGACGACCCGCACGCGGAAGAAAAATTCAAGGAACTCGGCGAGGCTTACGATGTCTTGATGGATACCGACAAACGCGCGGCCTACGATCGTTTCGGCCACGCGGCTTTCGCGCAGGGTACCGCCGGACGCGGTGGAGGATTCCACGATCCATTCGATATTTTCCGCGAAGTTTTCGGCGGAGGTGGCGGCGGTGGCGGAATTTTCGAATCGTTCTTTGGCGGCGGCGCCACGGCCGATCGGGAAGGCCGGCAGCGCGGGTCCGATCTGCGTTACGACATGCAGATCACGCTCGAGGAAGCGGCCTTTGGCGTGGACAAGGAGATCGAAGTTCGCAAGCTCGACACCTGCGCGAAATGCAGCGGCAAAGGCGCCGAGCCCGGATCGCGCACGATCAATTGCCCGACGTGCGGTGGCCGCGGCCAGGTCATCAGCTCGCGTGGTTTCTTTCAAGTTTCGCAAACGTGCCCGCGTTGTCGCGGTGTGGGTCAGATCATCGAAAAACCATGCAAGGCTTGCGCCGGCGAGGGCCGCGTCGAAAACACGAGCCGCATCAAATTGAAAATTCCGGCCGGCATCGCCGACGGCTCGCGTTTGCGCTCCTCCGCAAATGGAGAGGCCGGCATCCGCGGCGGATCGCCGGGCGATCTCTACGTCGTCATCCATATCAAGGAGCACGAAATTTTTCAGCGCGAAGACGACAATCTCTATTGCGAGGTGCCCATCTCATTCACGATGGCGGCGCTGGGCGGCGAGATCGCCGTTCCGACTCTCGAAGGCAAGGCGAACGTCAAAGTGCCCGCGGGAACCCAGAGCGGTAAGGTCTTCAAGCTGCGAGGAAAAGGTGTCGTGAACGTGAACGCGCGCGACCGCGGTGATCTTCTCGCCCGCCTTCTCGTTGAAGTGCCGACTCGGCTGAATAGCGAGCAACGCCAGAAGCTCGAGGAATTCTCCGCGCTTTGCGGCGAAGAAAACACTCCACTCCACAAAAGTTTCTTCGATCGCGCGAAGGAATTTTTTCGGTGATCGGGCTTCATGCATCGTTTTTACATTCGGCCTGAAGATTGGCATGCCGATGCGCCCGTCCTGATGGGGGGTGAAGCGCACCATTGTCGCAACGTGTTGCGCCTGGACCGCGGCGACAAAGTCGTCGTTTTTGACGGACGCGGGCGCGAGCTGACCGCGGAGATTGCCTCGATTGACACCGCGGAAATACAGCTTCGCAAATTGCACGAAGCGCAAACACCACCGCTGCGTTGTCGCATCACCCTCGGTCAGGCCATTCCCAAAGGGAAAAACATGGACTTGATCGTGCAGAAAGCCGTTGAGATCGGCGCCGCGGAGATCGCGCCGATTCTTTCGGACCGGACGGTGGTGCGGCTCGATGATGAAAGCGCGATTTCGAAACAAGCGAAATGGCAGACCGTCGCGATTGAAGCCGCGAAGCAATGCGGTCAGAACTGGCTGCCGCAAGTGCAGACGCCGCAATCGCTCGCGCAATTCTTCGCGGACCATCGTCGTTTCGATCTGCAATTGATCGGCTCGCTCCAGTCCGATGCGGTGCACCTAAAGAACATCCTGGCGGAATACGCGGCGGAACACAGCGAACGACCGAGCTCGGTCTTGATGCTGGTCGGTCCTGAAGGCGATTTCACTCCCGCGGAACTTTCCCTGGCGCGAAGCCAGGGATGCCGGCCGATTACTCTGGGTCCGGTCGTTTTGCGGGTCGAGACCGCGTCGATCTATTGCCTGAGCATTCTCTCCTACGAATTGCTGGTGTGATGCTTAACACCGTCATCCCGACGCGCGCAGACGCGGAGGGATCTCGCATCCGAAGTCAGCACCGCCTTTCGTCCCTAGCGTGAATGGATTTGCTGCGGGAGGTCCCTCGCCGTCTGTGCGGCTCGGGATGACAGCGTAAAACGCCGTCTCATTTTCCGCCGTAACTCACGCGCCAAATCGTCTTGTTTCCATCTTCGCTGAACAGAAGAGCGCCATCTTTCGCGACGGTGATCCCGACCGGCCGGCCCCAGACATTTCCATCCGATGTCACGAATCCGGTCACGAAATCCTCGTAATCGCCGCGCGCTTTTCCCGTCGCTTTGTCGAAAGGAACGCGAACGATTTTGTAACCGGTCCGCCGCTCGCGGTTCCACGAGCCATGGAACGCCGCGAAAATGTCGCCCTTATATTCGGCTGGGAATTGCCCGCCGTCATAAAAGCAAAGGTTCAGCGTGGCCGAATGGCTTTGCACCAAAACGTCCGGCACCAGAACTTTCTCGGCCAGCTCGGGATGCTTTCCTTTGTGCCGCGGGTCTTGGTGGTTCCCCAGGTAAAACCATGGCCAGCCATAGAAGCCACCGGTTTGCACCCGGCTGATATAATCCGGGACGAGATCGTCGCCCAGTTCGTCCCGTTCATTGGTGCTCATCCAAAGTTCGTTTGTGCCCGGCCGGAACGCGATCCCAACCGCGTTCCGGATTCCCCAGGCGAAAACATTTCGGCCCGTGCCATCGGGGTTGAACTCAAAGATGCGCGCGCGATCGGCTTCCGAGGCATTGTCGGACACATTCGAATACGAACCGATCGAGACATACATCTTTTTGCCGTCCGGAGAGAAGACGATGTCGCGCGTCCAATGCCCACCGCCGCGGAGCAAGCCGCCGCCGGAAAGTTCGGCGTTGAGATTTTCAACGGGCCCGCGGGCCTTGAGGTCGCCGTTGCGGTAGGGGAATCGGACGACGCCGTTGGTATTTGCGACGTAAAGAAATTGCGGCTCCGGCCCAGGCGGGTAAAACGCGATCCCGAATGGCTTATTCATGCCGCTATCGGCGAAAGTTTCGGTCACGTCGGGTTTTCCATCGCCGTCCCGATCGCGCAGGACTTTGATCGCGTTCGAGCTGCTTTCGGTAACGAAGATGTCACCGTTGCGCGCGGTCCGCAGGTAACGCGGATACCGAAAGCCGCTCGCGTATTCCTCGATCCTGAATCCAGCGGGCGCGCGCAGTTGCGCCCCGGCGGGGCGCGCGACCACGCGCGGTCCATTGTTGGCCGACTCCGTCGCGAAGGGCGGAGGCAGATCAGCGACCGTGATTTTGTGTCGGACGCCCGGCGCGTCCTGCGTCCAATCGGCATTGACAGGAACGATGGTCGGTTCCGCCCAGAGTGGCGCCGCGCAAGTGAGTGCGATGAAAAGAACCAAGGAGTGGCGGTTTGCAATNNGGTTTCAAACCGCCGCTCCTTGAAGCAGCTCTGTCATTCACCCTCAATAGATATACGGCTCGGAAAGCGCGAAAGCGTTGCGCAGCAATTCCAATCGGGGCTCCATGCCTTTGGCCATGATCACTTCCACCACATCGAAGCGAAACAGAATGTCCGGATCGTCCAGCATCCGCAGCCAGGCCAGGCCGCCGCGGGAGATCCGTCGTTGCTTGTCGCGATTGACGGCGTCGAACGGCCGGCCGAAATCTTCGCGCGTCCG
The DNA here is from genome assembly GCA_003244145.1 of Chthoniobacterales bacterium. Taxonomy (GTDB): domain Bacteria; phylum Verrucomicrobiota; class Verrucomicrobiia; order Chthoniobacterales; family UBA10450; genus AV80. Next base: position 5,657 of record QHBM01000080.1, on the reverse strand, counting down.
CGTTTTAACTTCGACGAAGACGAGCGTGTCGCGATCGCGACAAACGATATCGATCTCGCCCCCACTTCGTCCGCGAAAATTACGATGCAAGATTTTGTAACCGTTCCTCCGCAGAAACCGGCAGGCCAGGTTCTCCCCCCGCGTCCCAAACCGCAGGTGCTCTGGACGCGAAGGCGAAAAGCGGCTGCGCCACCGGTTCGAAAGATCGGCGATGTATCGGACAAGGCCCGTGTTCATGCAATTTAATCAGGTGCAGTTCCGTGCCGTAGCCTTTGTGCTGGCTGAAGCAATACTCCGGAAAACGCGCGCAGAAGTCGCGCATAATCGTGTCGCGGGTGACCTTTGCGATCACACTCGCGGCGGCAATGCTGAGGCTGTAGCAATCGCCATCGATAATCGCCGTCTGCGGAAGCGGGAAAGGAAAAACCGGGAGGCCATCGATCAGGACGTGCTCGGGTTGCAAACGCAACGCGGCGATAGCAGCTCGCATCGCCTTGTGGGTGGCCCGGAGAATATTGATCGCATCGATCTCGATCGAGTCGACGATGCCGACGGCCCACGCGATCGATTCGTTCGCCACCAGATCGTGATAGATTTCCTCGCGTTTTTCCGGGAGCAGTTGCTTGGAATCGTTCAGCCGACGATGCCGGAATTTTTCCGGAAGAATAACTGCGGCGGCTACAACCGGACCCGCGAGTGCGCCGCGTCCTGCTTCATCGATGCCGGCGATGGTCGAGATGCCGAGGCCGCGCAGCCTGCGTTCATGCCGGAAACCACAGCGACGATACATGGGAGGAAAATACTGAAACGCTGAAAAACTGAAACGCTGAAGTTATTTCAGCTTTTCCGCGTTTCAGTTTTTCAGCGCTTATTCCCGGACCGCGGTCGCTTCCTTGCCCTTGCGGTCGCGGAGGTAATTGAGCTTGGCGCGACGCGCTCGTCCCTCTTTTTCCACTTCCACCTTCGCGATGCGCGGAGAGTGCAACGGGAAAACGCGCTCGACGCCTTCGCCGTAGGAAATGCGCCGAACGGTAAACGTCTCATTCAGGCCGCGCCCTTTGCGACCGATGACGATGCCGGCAAAAATCTGGATGCGTTCCTTGTCGCCTTCGACCACGCGGGTGTGCACGCGTATGCCGTCGCCGACTTTGAAGTCGGTCACGTCACTCTTGAATTGTTCCTTTTCGATTGCGTCGATAATGCTGCTCATACGGCTCCTTTTGCCCGCTCGGCGGGCGTTCATCTTCAATCCACCCCGCCGGAAAAGCAAAAGGAAAGATGGGGCGGTTGTGCTTTGGCGGTCGCCAATTATAATCGGAACGCACTGCGCCCGTAGCTCAACTGGATAGAGTGACAGCCTCCGAAGCTGTAGGTTGCGCGTTCGAGCCGCGCCGGGCGCACTTCAATTTCCTGCCTCCTAAATGCCTTTTCCCCTCGTGGAATCGTGTTTTCGAGGTTAGTGGGAGCCGACGCACGGTTTCGCATCGAATCGCATGGAAGCGCAGCTTTAGTGACAACTAGATGCCAAGCGGATTTTGTCTCTCCGATGGAGGTCCAAGACGCATGTCACCGCGCTAGCGGTTAAAGTCGCGCGCCTCAATGGCATCAATGTCGGGACTTACATTCTCCGGGCGCGTCGCAAGATAAACGCAGAGCGCAATGAGAAGGCCGAGCGCGACAAATTGCCAAAGCTCGCGCGTTTTCTGTGCGTTGGCTTTTGGGTCTAGGGAACGTTTCCCCGCCGCCCGCGCTTCGGTTAATTCTCGGAACCGGCGAAGATTTTCCAGCGTTTCAGGGCGAATCAATGCGTGCACGGGCGGTCCGACCAACGGAAGCTATCCGCGTGCCGCTCGGGGCGGTGACGCCTCAGCAATTTTCTAAATTCCGCGCCTGTTTAGCGCGAAATCTCGCCTTCCCATTCGATCGAACATGAAACGGCGGGATGCACGTTTACGAAGTCCGCGTTTTTGACGCCACTGGCGCGCTGATCGCAGCCGAGAATTGGCCGGGAGATTTTAGAGAGCGTTGACGAAATTCGTCCCGTTATTTTTCTTCGCCGCCACCAAGGCCGAAGATTCGCCGGAAATGTCGGCCCAAGACGCCGCCAACTGGCGACGTTGTGCGGCTTGTGTGCTCCTTATGGCGAGTTTGAAAGATCGCAAGAATCTCGTCGGCCGACTTGGCGGTGGCGAGGCTTTCGCGAACGCTTCGGTCGTTCAAAAACTTCGCGATCGAAGCGAGAACGCGCAGGTGGTTTTGAATTTGGTTTTTCGGCACGATGAACAGGACGACAAATTTCACCGGCGCGTTATCAAGCGCGTCGAACTCGATCCCGTGCGAAGAGCGGCCGAAGGCGGCGACTACCTCCTCGATCCGATCGGAGGAAGCGTGCGGAATGGCGATGCCGAAACCGATGCCGGTGCTCATCATTTCCTCGCGCTGTTTTAATGACGCCAGAATACTTTCGCGGTCCCCGGTCTTGATCTTGCCGAGGTTGACGAGGGGATCGATCAGCTCGACGATAGCTGACCAACCCTCCGTGGCTTTCATCTCAGGGATGATTTGCTCGGCAGAAAGTAAACTGGCCAGGGACATGCGCGATTCCCGATTGGGCGGAACGGCTTCGGGCTTCGGATCGGCTTTTTCGTTCAAAGCCTGGGTGAATTCATGCAGACCGGCTTTTTCGTTCAAAGCCTGGGTGAATTCATGCAGACTTGAGACGATTTGCGGCGCTTTCGTCAGCACCGTGCTCGCGAGTTTCTCGGAGTAATCGGGACGGCGTTGAGACATCTCGGAGAGAGCCATCATCACGGCGAGGGCGTTGTTAATGGCATGTTTGATCTCGCTGAATTTTTTCTGCAACTGAACAGCTTCGATTTTCGGACCGGCTTTTTCGTTCAAAGCCTGGGTGAATTCCTGCAGACGTGAGACGATTAGGGGCGCTTTCGTCAGCACCGTGCGCGCGAGTTTCTCAGAAAATTCGGGACGGCGTTGTGACATCTCGGAAAGCGCCAGCATGCCGGCGAGGAGATTGTTGATGGTGATTTTGATCTCGCTGAATTTCATCTGCAATTCGACGATTTCTTCCTGGGAAATGCTGCGCGCGTTTTCACTCATGATCGGGGCGCTTCGGCTGGAGAAAAGAGACGGTTGCGCTTGAGCTTTGCTTGCATCCTTGCGGCTGACGCTCCACTCATGACCCTTTGAACAGGCGTAATGAATCCTATCTGATGTATAGCCATTAAATATCGCAGTGGAGGGGCATCCAGATTCCACGCAGTGCTCAACGCGAGAGCCGCATGAAAGCAACTCCGCGAGTGCCTCCATCGCGGCGGTGGCATCTGGGCCCTCTACAGTGACCGTAATCTGAGAACCAGCCTTCAGACCAGAATCACCGCTGACGTCTGAAATCGAAGCGCCGCGAGACAACTCCGGAAGCATCATGATGCCCATTATGCTCTTGGCATTAGCTGTGTCCTCACCAGCCGACAGCGAAATGTCTGACACATAGCGACCGCGGGGCCTTTTCGTTCAAGGCGTGGGTGAACTCCTGCAAACTGGAAACGATTTGCGGCGACCGCGGGGCCTTTTCGTTCAACGCCTGCGTAACCTCTTGGAGACTTGAGACGATCAGCGGCGCTTTCGTCAGCACCACGCTCGCGAGTTTTTCAGAAAATTCGGGGCGGCGCTGCGACATCTCAGAGAGCGCCATCATGGCTGCAAGGAGGTTGTTTATCGTGGACTTGATCTCGCGGAATTTCTCCTGCAATTCGACGATTTCTTCCTGGGAAATGTTGTGGTCGTTTTCACTCATGATCGGGGCGCTTTGGCTGGAGAAAAGAGACGGTTGCGCTTGACTGACAGGTTCGACATTTTTCGTCCGATGGCTGCGCACGTTATCAAGATGGGCGGTGCATGTCAGCACAATCTCATGTTCGCTCGTGAATACGCCCGTCTGTGTCCTCGGCCTAACGACAACACATCAGCTACCGCTGTCGTGAGTTTCGTTTCCGAGGCGGAAGTGACGTAAAGGAGCATGTCATTGGATGCATCAGGTGCCGAGCGTCGATACAACTGCGGCGGGTGAAGAAGACTCGCCAGTCCAAACACAGGAACATCATCGGCGCACGTGTGCGACTTGCTCGTCAACGGATGCAACCGCCGGTATCGCAAGATGATCTGTCTGGCCGGATTGCGCGGCTCGGTGTGCAGATTACTCAGACCTCCCTATCCAAGCTGGAAAACTGTAGGTTGCGCGTTCGAGCCGCGCCGGGCGCATTTTCTCTACGCCAGCGCTTCGAGCCGGCCGAGCAAGTCTTTCTTGCTCGTCATTCCGATTACCTGATCGCGCAGTTGTCCGTTCTTGAAGAAGAGCAGCGCGGGGATGGCGCGCACGTTGTACTTCATCGAGAGGCTCTGGTTCTCATCCACGTTCACCTTCGCCACTTTGACTGAGCCCGCTTTCTCTTTCGCGATTTCGTCGAGAAGGGGCGCGATCATTTTGCACGGGCCGCACCATTCCGCCCAGAAATCGACCAACACCGGCTGCGTGCTGTGGGTTACTTCTTTTTCAAAATTCGAATCGTCCAGAGTGACTGTGGCGGAGTTTTCCATGAACCTAAGATACGAAGTAATTCCAAATTTGAATCAGAAAAATAAAGGCGGAAATGCCGAAGAGTCCCCAGCAATACGACCTCGGGATCGAAGCGAACGGATTCACCGGCTTGGACGTCAGGATGACGGGCGCCGCTTGCACCGTCGCGGCCGGGCGAACGAGCAACGGCTGCGTCTTGGTCATGTTCACCGCGCCCGGCTTCGGCAGAATGCGGATGCGTGCCGTCTCCTGCTTCGGTCCGGGCTGGAGTGGCGGAGTGGGCTGACTCGTGGAAGCATTTCCATTTTCTCCAATGGCGATCGGATCGGCCGGCGGCGTCGCGGGTGCGTCGGGTGTGGCAATGGGTCCGGGCGGTTTAGGCAGGGGTTGCAACAGCGGTGAAGTCGCTGAAGTCAAAGGAGGCGAAAGGGGCGGGCGCCGCAACGAGATTACCGCCGGTTCAGCGGCTGGAGCGGAACTGGCCGCCGGCGAAGGAACGAAACTCGGCGGACTGCGCCGCACCGGTGCAGGCGGAGTTCGAGCGGGCAGAACAATTCGCGCGGTATCTCGCTTGGCGACACTCTGCGAGTCAGGCGGTTGCTCGGGCCTAGGCGGCAGCGCGATACGAACGGTTTCCTTCTTGGGTTCAGCCATGGCCAGTCACCTTGCGCTTAATAAAGTCGCACAAACCGCCTGCTGCTGTCACTCGCTAACTTCTCAACCGGCGAAATTTTCGCGCGGCGATTCAAATTTCCTAGGCGAGTAGATCGTACCCGCGGCTGCCCGTGATCCGTCGCGTCGTGAATTCGCCCACGACAGCCGGCTCGGAAAGAATCACGCGCGCATCCACATCCGGCGCGTCTGCCTCGGTGCGGGCGACGAGCGGTTGGTCCACGAGCAGGCGCAAGTCGCGGCCGACTTTTTCTTCAGCCATCTCGCGGGCGATGCGTTGCTGCACAGTCATGGCGCGGCGATAGCGCTCGTTTTTGATTTTCGCCGGAAGCTGCCCCGGCATTTTCGCAGCGCGCGAGCCGTCCTCCTGCGAGTATTTGAAAACGCCGAG
>QHBM01000039.1 GCA_003244145.1 Chthoniobacterales bacterium | reverse complement strand
TCGAGGCAACCTTCACCTGATTCACATCAAAGATATCCAGGGTCGGATTCGCCAGGAAATCAGTGATCCCAAACTGCTGCAGGAACGGGCCGAGCGCGCGCACGATGATTTTCTTGGTCGAGCCCGCCGGCCCTTGCACGATGAAGCCCTGAATCAAAGCATTGGGATCCTGGCCGACAGGGAGTCGTGTCGAAACGTTCGCAACGAGGCCGGGAGTGGCCCCATTGGCTGTAATCGTAAAGTTCGCATCAGAAATATCGAAGAAGATGTTACCGACTGCTTCTACTTTGATGCGCGCAGTCGTCGTCGCAATATTCGGCACGGTGACATTGGCCGAGCCGTTGTTAGGCACGCTGGCAGCCAGCACGTTCGGGAAAGTGTTTCCACCATCCGTCGAAAGCGAGATCTTGACGTTCACCGCACTCACCGGCGCGGCGGTCGTGTTCGCCACGTTCCAGGTCACATTCAACTGCGATCCGCCTGCCACGGTCACCGCTGTATTAGGCGCCGTAATGACAAACGGACCGCTGTCCGCGCGCACCATCACCTGCGTCGTCGCATCGTTAATGCCGCCGCCGCCCGCCCGATTGTCGCGCACCTGCACCCGAAAGTTCATCGTCCGCGTTGTGCTCGGCATGACCTCGCCGCTTATACACGTCTGACCCGCCCCACAGTTGGTCCCGGTCGCTGATGTTCCCGTAAAGGTCGCCGGTGGAACGTTGGCGTTATTCAGGATGTAGGTAAGGGACGGAAAAGTTCGGGAGGGGCTTGTGGTCGGCTTATAGGGCCGAAAGATCGGCCGTGTCCCATCGTCGGTCTCTGGCGGCGAAGCCGCGCCGATATCGAATTCCTCCCAGCTGTAGGTCAGCGTATCGGGATCGGGATCGCTCGCCGTGGCGGTGAGAGTGAACGGAGTGTTTTTTGGAATGGTGAAGCTGGCCGGAGCAGTCACCGTCGGCGGCGTATTGCCAGTAGTCACCGTTGCGGCGCAAGTCCCGGTAGTGTTTAGCCAATTAAGAATCTCCTGGATGCTGGCGCCGTGAAAGTAGTCGTCGCTGCTCATTTGCAGATTCTCTACTCCGCAAATGCCGGCGTAGGAGGCAGTGGTTGATCCGGAACCTGGCTCGTAAGCCGTCGGCCCGTTCCGATTCGCGGCGGTACACTCGCCCACCGTGCCCGCGTTGAAGGTGTGGTTCCCGCCCCATTGGTGGATGATTTCATGCGCGACGAAATCGACGTCGAACGGATCACCCACCGGCATGGCAGATCCGGTGACGCCCTTGGCTTTGTCTCCGGTGACGCAAACTCCGCCGGTACCCTCGCCGCCCGGTGAAGTGGAGACGACGTGTCCATGGTCGTAGTTGGCGGTCCCGATCACGTTATCGAGATTGACTTGGTTCTCGTCGCTCAACTTTGAGGCGTTGTTGTTCGTGTAGGGATCCGTGTTGGGATCGGTATAAATAATCGTCAGCTCAGTCGCGTCGGCCAGCAGCACGTATCTGACCGCCGCATCTTTTTCCCAAATCCCGTTCACGCGGTTCAGTGTCACTTTTATCGCGTTCAAGGCCCGCGCCTTCGCCTGGTCGTCGGTATCCATTCCCTGACGGAAAAAAGTTGTATACTCGCCAGTCGCCGCGAAAGCGGAGCGAACCGTCCGCAACACGCTTCCGCTCGGCCCGTTCGGCGCCGTTGGTGAGAGGGCTGCTCGAGCAAGCTGCTTGATGACGGGCGATTGAAGCTCAGCCGCGAAGCAGAGTGGTGCGGCGCCTTGTCGCCGCGCATCGCGCCGGTAGTAGCTGATAAAGTTCGTCTGGTCGTTCAGAGTATAAGGATCCACGTAAACTGATTCGCCACTCGACAGAATCTGCGCATGGAACCCGGCCGGACTGATGTCGCAGCGCAGCGTGGCCGTTGGATCATCGATCCCCTGGCCGCTGTAGCTTCGGAACTCAGAGACTTTGCCTGATGGATCGGGCGCAGAAATGGGCGACTCCTGGATCCGGAACCTCGCGAAGGTGCCATCCGGCATTGGAATTGTCATCACCACCGCGGCCTTCGTGGCCGCTTCAGTGAACTCCATCGGCGCACGGGCAAGAAGATCGGCCAGGGCCGCCTGGTCCAAACGCGCCGTCCGATAGGAGAGCGGAACGATCTGCCGTGGGCTGCTGACTGGGATGGAATTTTCTTTCACATCCTGCCAAAGGGGCTGGGCAAAGATTCCGAGAGGAACCAAAACAAGCAGAAGAGAAGCAAATAGTTTTCGCATGGCTGGCACATATCCGTCGCGCCCACAAAACGCACGAGAAATCTCTTCCTGCCGCGAAATTAAACATCCCGCCCGCGAACAAAAACCGGTTGCTACCGGATGAAATCGCGGACGTAATCGGCCACGACATCGCGCCAGGGACGCGGTGTGTTGCCCGTCACGTCCATGTAATGCTGGCTCGACAGCACGGAATAAACCGGCCGCTTTGCGATAAAGCTTTTCATCTCGGCCAGCGACGAAGCGCCAATCGTTCGCGTCTTCAGCGCGACGCCCGCTTCATGGCAGCAATCGAGCGCCCATTGCGCGTATTCCTGCCAGGTGCATTCGCCGGTGTTCGCGAGATGCAGAATACCGCCGTAACTGGGATCGCTGCTGTAGCCGGGGTCGGTGACCCCGGTCTTCGCATTCACGCTTACGCCTCGGCCGGGATCACCGATCCCGGCTACAGGAAGAAACGGCTTCAGGAGCTGCGCGAGATCGAGCGCGTAAGTCGGGGTCGCCCATTTATCGGCAATCGCTTTCACCTCATCGTGTTCTCGCGCCTGTTTGATCACCCAATCGATAAAGCTCGGCCGGTCCGGCCCGAAGACCCACGAAACCCGAACGATCAATGCCCGCTCATACGCCTCGAGCGCCGCTTGTTCCCCTGCCATTTTCGATTCGCCGTAAACGCTGATGGGCCGCGCCTCATCCTTTTCCGTGTACGGCGCGCGCTTTGCGCCATCGAAAACGTAATCGGTGCTGATGTGGATGAACCGCGCCTTCTTCGCCGCGCAAATCTCCGACAGGATGCGCGGCGCTTCGCCATTGAGCGCGAAAGCTTCTTCCGGGTTGGTCTCGCAACGATCGACATTCGTCTGCGCCGCGGTGTTGATCAGCGCGTCGAAATCCAGAGCGCCTAAAGTCGAGCGCAATTGTTCCGGGGCGCCGAGATCGAGTTGCGCATGATTGAAGCCGACTACGTCGAAATCGTGGCCATATTCGCGCACCAGCACCGCGCCTAATCTTCCCCCCGCGCCGACAATGACTACACGCATCCCTGGAGGGACGGGCTCTGTCCCGTCCGATTAATTATTGGGACGACACAGCGGTCATCCCTCCAATTTAGCTCTTTGGTTTTTTTGCCTTCGCCAGTTTCGAGCATTCCTGTGCGCACTTGCGGCAGGCTTCCGCGCAACGGGAAAAAGCTTCGATCTTCGGATGCTTCTCTGCGGCTTTCGCCAGTTCCTCACAAGCGCGCGCGCACACCTCGCAAAGCGGGTAGGCATACTTCGATCCGCGCTCGAGCAGTTGCGTCGTCAAAGTGGCGATGCGGGCGCAATCTCGCGCCGTCACAATCACAGTCGCCACGACATTGACGTCCGGCTGCGCCAGGCCGGCCGTGACCAGGCGTTCGCAGCGCCGGCGCGCCACGTTACAGGCTTCGATGCAATCGCTGAATTTTGGAGGCCACATAAATTAATTTCCTTCGAGTAAACTTTTGTTCCTGAGCGCTCGTCTCGCAGTAGAAAAAAGTTTCGCCCTCAAGGCAAGATTTTAATCTTTATTGCAGGAAATAAATCTCAACTACTCCAGTGCCGGTGGCTTCAGGCTTACCCCGCACCTGGGCCGTGTATTGTCCGGGCGGGATCGTCTGGACCAGGGCCGCTTCGAGATTGTTCGTCGGTTGCAGTCCGGTAGCCTCCAGCTCCGCCTTTTGATCGATCATCCAGTCGTCATTTTCCCGAACGATGGTGCCTTGCTGGTCCCTTAGTTGAAGGGTTGTGTCGGGCAAGGCGTTGGTGATACCGAAGGCGGCCAAAGAAGGACCTATCGCGCGAATCACGACTCTGACCGATCCGTTCTGCACAATAAACCCGGCTGTCAGCAGTCCGTCACCCGGCTGCACTAAACCTCTCGTCCCCACGTTGACGAGCCGGGCGGGCGACGCGGCGCTGATATCGAAGGCGTCGACCAGAC
>QHBM01000074.1 GCA_003244145.1 Chthoniobacterales bacterium | reverse complement strand
GCCCAGCCGATGGTGAACTTCTGGAAGCGGAGCATGTCCATCACACCGACGCCGGGGAGGGTGGCTCCCCAGAGCTCGGGACGCTGGTTCAAGGCCGCGCCGACCAGCAAACCGCCATTGCTGCGTCCGCTGATCGCCAGCCTGGGCGTGGAAGTGTATTTGTTGGCGATGAGCCATTCGCCGGCGGCGATGAAATCGTCGAAGACATTTTGTTTGCGCAATTTGGTGCCGGCGAGGTGCCATTCTTCGCCGTACTCCCCGCCGCCGCGCAGGTTGGCCACAGCGTAAAGACCGCCCATTTGCAGCCAGATCGCGGTCGCGGGAGAAAAGGAGGGTGTGATCGAAATATCGAATCCGCCGTAGCCGTAAAGGAGCGTCGGATTGTTTCCATTTTTCTCGAGCCCCTTTCGGTAGGTCAGGAACATCGGCACTTTCGTGCCGTCTTTGCTTTGATAAAAAACCTGCTCGGTAATGAAGTCGTCGGATTTGAAATCGACCTTCGGCCGAAACAGGACCGTGCTCTGGCCGCTCTTCAGGTCGTAGCGATAAATCGTCGCCGGGTCCGTGAAGCTGACGTAGGAATAAAACGTCTCCGTGTCCTTGCGTTTGCCTTTGAATCCGCTCGCGGTGCCGAGACCCGGCAATTGGATTTCGCCCGCGGGTTTACCGGAAAGCTCGAAGAGCCGGATGGCGGAGTGCGCATCCTTCAAATAGCTCGCGATAAAGCGCTCTCCGACCAGATCGACGTCTTCCAGCTTATCGGCGGCTTCCGGGACGACGGTGGTGATGTTGTCGGGCTTGGTGAGATCGACGGCGACAATGCGGCCGTGCGGCGCGCCGAGATCGGTCCTGAACCAGAAGCTGTTGCCCTCATCGCCGAGAAACGAATACGCGGCGTCCTGCTTGTTGAGCAGCTCCACCACCGTCGCGTCGGCCTTTTGCAAATCTTTGTAAAAGATCCGGTTCTTCGGGTTGGTCCCCTGCGAGACGTTGATGACGAGAAACCTGCCATCCTCGCTCACCTCGGCGTTGAAATTCCAATCCTTGTGGTCCTTTCTCTCGTAGATCAATTCGTCTTTGGCCTGCGGCGTGCCGAGCTTGTGGAAATAAAGTTTGTGAAAATAATTCGCCTGCTTGAGCTGGTCCGCCGAGGCCGGCGCATCGTAGCGACTGTAGAAAAATCCGCTGCCATCTTTCTTCCACGACCCGTTCGAAAACTTCACCCATTGCACGTCATCGGCGAGATCTTTGCCCGTCTCGATGTCGCGCACTTTCCATTGCTCCCAATCGGAGCCGGCCACGGCGATTCCGTAGGCGAGCAACTTTCCATCATCGCTCACGTTGAAGCTGGTCAGCGCGATGGTGCCGTCTTTCGAGAGCGTGTTGGGATCGAGCAATATTTTCGCGTCACCCGGCAAGGTCGCGCCGGTGTAAAGCACGCTTTGGTTTTGGAGCCCGGTGTTCTTCGAGAAGAAATAACGGCCGCCGTCACGAAACGGGACCGTGTATTTCTCGTAGTTCCAAAGCGCCGTCAGCTTCTCACCGATCTTTTTGCGCTCCGGGATGGTGGCGAGATAATCGAACGTCAGTTTGTTCTCCGCCTCGATCCACTTCTTGGTCGCGTCGGCATCCGCGTTTTCCAAATCGCGGTAAGGATCGGCGACTTTGGTGCCGAAATAATCGTCGACCTGATTGCCTTTCGCGGGTTGCGGATAAACGAAGCGATCGTGATCCGCGCCCCTCACGAGTGGCAGGGCGGCGAGAACGGAAATGATGATGGGCAGCAGCAAGGCGCGTTTCATGGGAGACACGGATAAGATGCTTCCGGCGTCCGTGCAAACCTCAAGGAGCGGCGCTGTCTGCACCGCCGACTAAGAAGAACGGCGGTTTCGAACCGACGCTCCTTGGTTACGGAACGCGCAACCCGTTTGGAATCCCGAGCTGCTGGTAATCTTCCGTCGTGAACGATGTCCCGAACGTAAGCCCGGTCCATTTTCCATCCTTCTTCTTCAGGAATACCCAGGCTGGATCAGTCGCGCCTGCATCTTGCGGCGTCACTTTCACTCGTGCGAAATCCTCGGCGACTTGCTCGACGGTGGCGTTCATTTTTGTAATCGCCGAATTCGCCGCCACATAACTCTTGGTCGCCGCAATGATCGCCGCGTCGTCCTTACCATTCGCGAAGCCAGTAGGCATGATTCCCGCCGCGCAAAGAACGGACGCTAACAATAACTTCTTCATGCCAGGTTTTAATCCAAAGAGCGGCGGTTTGGAAAGCGCCGTTGATTGGGGGGCGGTTTGGAAAGCGCCGCTCCTTGATTTATTGCACGTCGCCGCAAGGCAGATGCGCGGCCTTCCAATCCATCGCCATCCGAATGCGGGCGCGGCCGCTGGGATGATCGAAGAAGATGAACTCTTCCATCGGCGTCGGGTCGAGCTTGCGATAAGTGCCGAGCTTGAGCGCAACCTTCGCCATGCCCTCCGGTTCTCGCGCCGTGTTAATGCTGAAAGCGTCGGCTTCGCGCTCGGTCACGCGGATCGCGGTGTTCTTGACCGGGGTGAGGATAAAAAACACCGCGCCAAGAATCAGGGAAAGAAGCGGGAGCCCGGCGGGATCGGAAATCCCTCGCACGCCCCAGTTCGCGTGGCGCCGGACCGCGCCATCGAAACAGGCCCGTAAGACCGCGAATCCAAACAGGAAGAAAAGGCCGAAATAAATGACGAGCTTGGCGCCATGATTGAGGATGTAGTGGCCCATCTCGTGGGCCATGACCTCGCGGATTTCGGGCAGCGTGCATTGCTTGAGCAAATTGTCATTTAAGGCAATTCGCGTCGTGCCGAGGAAGCCGGCGACATTCGCGCTAACGCGATTCGATTGGCGCGAAGCATCGACTTCGAAAACCTGCGTAACCGGAATTTCATTCGCCCGAGCCATGGCCAGAATCGCCTCGCTGATCACTGGATCGTTGAGCGGTTTGTAGGTGTTGAAGAGCGGCGCGATGTAAACCGGGGCGAGCATTTGACCGACCATAAAAAAAACTACCGCGGCGATCGTGCCCCAGATCCACCACGTCCGCGGCGCGCGGCGGAACACGGCGTAGAGGCCGGCGAGCGCCAGGCTGCCGACGATCAGACCCACGGCCAGTCCGATCATTTGCTCGCGAAACCATTGGGCGAAGTTTTGGGTGGCGAGACCGTAAGCGTGCTCGCGAAAAAAATGCTCGTAAACGTCCCAAGGAAACACCAGCAGTCCGGTTAGTAAGACATACATGATCGCGTAGAGCATGACCTGCAACGTCTTGAAGGGTGTGACCCTTTCCGCGAAATCCCGCATTCGCGCGGAAATGCGCGAAGCGAGCAGGAGAATTGAAATCGCCGATGCAATCAGAAAATTCCAGAGGATCAGCCAGTAGCCTCCTTCGAAATAGGCGTCGGATTTTGCGCGCTTTTCGGCCGGCACGGTGTCGAGCCAGGCGCGTGTCGCCGTGGCCGGATCGGTCCCGGGCGCGATGGAAGGAGCGGGTGCGGAAACGGTGGGAGCAGGGGAGGATTCCTGAGCCGAAACGGCCGGGCTTATGGCGAGGAAGAGCGAGAGGGCGAGACAAAAAACAGCGACCGTTGATTTCATGGAGGCCGAGCGTAGAAGGTTCGCTGGAAAAGAAAAGACTCTTGCACGCGCTATTTGCTACATTGCCGGCGAATTGCCCATGACCATCGAAAATCTAGCGGACCACCCGGAGTTTCTCCCCACCATTGCGCAATGGCAGCACGGTGAGTGGGGCCATCTCCGGCCCGGCGATACGGTGGAGGACCGGAGGAATCGGTTGGAAACTTCGTGTGAGCGCGACCGTATTCCGCTGACCGTCGTCGCATTCAATGATGGCCAGCCCCTCGGCTCGGCTAGCCTGATTCAGCATGACATGGACACGCGCCTGGAATTATCTCCGTGGCTGGCCAGTGTCTTTGTCGCGCCGGAGTTCCGGCGACAAGGCATCGGAGCGCGATTGGTCCGGCGAATTATGGCCGAAGCCGGCGCCTTGAACGTTCCTACTCTTTACCTTTACACGGTGCATAGCGAAGCCTTCTACGCGAGCCTTGGCTGGACTCTGCCGGAACACTCCGCCTACCGTGAACAGACGGTCGCCATCATGACTTATCTTCCGGCAAAATCGAAACCATGAAAGCCGCTGACTTCCGCCGAATCGCGCTCAGTATGCCGGAAGCGTCGGAAAGCGCTCACATGGAGCATCCGGATTTCAGGGTTGGCGGAAAGATTTTCGCGACGCTCGGTTATCCCGACAAGGATCACGGAATGGTGGTACTGCCGCCGGACGAACAAGTGAGATTAATTCAAATGCACCCGAAAATCTTTTCGCCAGCCAAAGGAGCTTGGGGGAAAAGGGGCAGCACTATGGTGCGTCTCGAGACGGTTGATAAGACGACGCTGCAATCCGCAATCGAAATCGCGTGGCGCAACAAAGCGCCAAAGCAGTAAGACAAGCGCTGTAGCCGCCCCGCTCAGTCGGGGCGTTAGCGACGGGGGGACACGGCGACAGAGCGCCGTGGCTACAGCGACCAGATCAAACGAGCGCGCCGCCGCAGCTCGAACCAGAGCCGGCGGTGCAACCGAAGCAATGGTCGCCAGTAAGGATCTCGCGGTCCTCGACCTGCGCAGGATCGATGTCCCACAAATGCAGGCCGTGGTGGCCGTCGCGCCATTGCATTTTCAGCATCTGGTTGAAATCGCAATCGAAGACTTCGCCTTGCCAGCTCACATTGATGGTGTTGCGGCACATGAGTCCATTCACCGTGCCTGGATTAAAAGCGTCGTTGAGCAGCGCCATGTAATCGCCCAGGAGATTGTTGTTCTTCAAGTAGGAGGCAAAGCGCGCAATCGGCAGGTTCGTGATGGTGTAGAGCTTATTGAAGACGATGCCGAAATGGTCTTTGAGCTCGCGCTTGTAATCGGCTTCGAGTTCCTCCTGTGGGCCAGGCAGGAAGGCACCGTTGGGATTGTAAACAAGGTGCAAGGGCAGCTGCGGCTCGATCCCGTAGCCTAACGAGTTTAAGAGCTGGAGCGCCCTGATGCTTCCGTCGAAAACTCCATTGCCGCGTTGCGCATTCACATTCTCGGGCGAATAGCACGGCATGGAAGCGATGATTTCGATTGCGTGCCGGGCCAGGAAATTCGCGTAATCCTCGTAGCCGGGCTCGAGCAGGATGGTGAGGTTGCATCGATCGATGATATGGCGCGGCGGCGCTAGCGCCTTCAACCGCTCGACCAGGTAACGGAAATCCGGGATCATCTCCGGCGCGCCCCCCGTCAGATCGACCGTCGGGATATCGGTCTTGGCCAGCCAATCCACGAGTTGATCGATCGTCGCTCGCGTCATGATCTCTTTGCGCTTCGGTCCGGCATTCACATGGCAATGGATGCAGGTCAGATTGCACAGCTTCCCCACGTTGATCTGCAACACCTCCGTCTTCGTGTGACGCAACCGCAGTGAGTGCTCCGCCAACTTTCGCGCGAAGGTATTGTCGGCCGTCAGATTCATAGGTATCGAAGAAGAGCGTAGGCCGCGCCGGCGATAAGCGCCGCGCACGGCAGCGTGATGATCCAGGAGAGAAGGATGTTGAGCACCACTCGAGGATTTGCTTGCCCGGTCGTGAGGCCCATGCCGAAGAGCGCGCCGACAGAGACGTGGGTGGTCGAGACCGGCAGACCAAAGAAGCTGGCGAGAATGACGAGAATGCCGGTGGTGAGGTTAGCGGAAAAGCCCTGGCCGTGATTCATCGTGGTGATCTTATGGCTCATCGTCTCCGCTACTCTACGTGCATTCAGAAGTCCACCAAGAGCCATGGTCGCGGCGACGGCAAAGAACCCCCAGCGGATGTCCATCCATTTCAGGAGAAGCAGAAGCGCCACGATTTTCGGCGTGTCGTTTAATCCCCGGGCAAAGCTGACCACTCCGGCGCTAAAGAAGTGCGCGCCGTCCATCACTTGCTGCGCACTGAGGCCGAGCATGGAGCCGGCATAGCGTTCCCGGCAGTTCTCCTGCTCGTCGATCGAGAGGGTGACGGATGGCGCGATGTTTCGCATGGAGAGGATCGAGGTGGGCTGGGGGAGTGCGATGACGCGCTCCTCGCATCCCACGCAAACGCACCATTCCTTGTTGATCCCACATGCTATGCGCAGACTTCGAAAGATAAAATAAAGCAAGCCTCCCAGGACGATCGCCAGGATCGGGCTGAGCAAAAGGGGAAGCACAAATCCCTTTCCGAGTGCGGCGAAATTCACTCCGCTACCCACCGCCACCAAACCACACCCGACGATCGCGCCAGTAATGCCGTGCGTGGTGGAAATCGGAAAACCGAGAAGCGTGGCCAGGATCACCGTGATGGCGGCGCCGAGAGCTACCGCGAGGAGAAATTGTTCGGAGCCAACGAGAGTGTCTGGGACCAGACCTTTGCCGGAGAATTTCTTGAGCAACGCCTCCGCGAGGAAGATCGACGCGATCGACCCGGCGAAAGTTGTGATGGTGGCCCAGGTGATCGCAGTCCGGTAACTCGCCGCCCGACATCCGTAAAGGGAAGCGACACCTTTGAAGTTATCGTTAGAGCCATTTGAATAGGCCAGGAAACAAGTCGCGAGGAAGAGAGCGATGAGGATCATATTTCTCATTATTTGCAGAGAGACGGCTATCTATGCGAGGATTTTTCCTACCGCACACCGAGAAATCACGCTAGCGTGGCGCTGGCAATGGAGTTTGCCTTTCCTCGGGTGAGGAAAAACCGCGACGAGCTGATGACTCCTGAAACAAACAGGAGATCACATGCTCGGAATCAAACAGCTCTTCATGGTCGCCCTCGGGGGCGCGGTCGGTTCGGTCGCTCGTTACAAACTTGGCGGCTTTGCGCTGCACCACACATCGGCGTGGAATTTTCCGCTAAGCACTTTCTGCGTGAATGTGTTGGGCTGCTTTATTATCGGCGGCTTGGCCGCCCTGGTGGAACATCACGATCTCTTTTCGCCCTCGACGCGCCTGCTGCTGTTTACCGGCTTCCTCGGTGGATTCACCACCTTTTCTGCATTCGGGTTTGAAAGCGTGTTTCTTCTTCGACGTGGCCTGTTCTCTGTCGCGACGACCTATGTGTTGCTGAGCATCGTCTGCGGGCTTTCCGCGGTGTTTGCTGGAATGAAGCTGATCGATCTGCTCTGGCCATCGCGCCACTAACGATGGTTAGGCCGATGGGACATCGGTAAAGACAACGTGAAATGAAGTCGAACCCTTTACTGCGTGTCTTTCAGGACTTGTTCAATGAGGACAGCACGAAATTTCTCCGGCTCCTCGAGTTGGGGCCAGTGACCGGATTTTTCGAACCAGATCAGTTGCTTGCCGCGCGGCGCGTCGAGCGCGTCAAAGTAACGCTCAGCCATCGCGGCTGAAGTGGTCACAAGCCGGTCGTGCCGTCCTTCAAGAAAATAAACTGGCACGTCGATGCGAGGCGCATCGCGCATCAGATTCACCTTGTAAAAGACTTCGCGCCATAGCTCATCGAAGGAGGTTCGCGCGCCCCATGCGAGGTTCGCGAAATCGCGCCAGGAATAGATCGGAGACGCGAACGCGAGGCGAGCGAATTGCCATCTGCCCATTGGTTGGTAATCACGTTCGCCGAACCGGTTCACCCATTTTTTCATAGTGCGGAAATTTCGCATCGACTCGTAGGGCGGCGACCCGATTTGCTTCAGTTCGTGAGACGCTCGGGCGTTCGATGTCCGCTCTGCTTGTTGGAGGGCGAACCGGTACATCGTTCGCTCGGATTCCAGTGCGTCCGCGAATTGGCTGATGCCAACATACGCGAAGAATTTGTCGGGATCGCGCGCCGCAACGAGCGCGCCGATCAGAGAACCCCATGAATGGCCGACGAGGAATAATTTCTGCGCACCGAAGCGTTTCAAGAGCAGAGCGCTCAGCTCGCGCGTGTCGGAAACGAACTGCTCAACGTCGAGCGAATCATTCGGCGCAGGGTACGACTTGCCGGCGCCGCGCTGATCCCATTGCACGACGACGAAATCTCTTTCCAAGTCGGCGTTCACGTGCGCGAACGGCATTTCGGGAAAACCCGGCCCGCCGTGGACAAAGAGCAGCAGCGGCTTCGTTCGGTTCCAACCACGAATCAAAATCCATTGATCTGCGCCACCAAGCCGAAGTTTTTCGAGCGAGTGGATCCCCTCCTGCGGCGGGATGGCAATCTGTTTGGCGACGCGCTGCTGCGCAAAAATACGGAACACAATCAGCGCCGCTGCGAACAGCAACAGAATCGCGAATGCCCACACCATAAGCCGCTTCATCCGGGGAAGCGCAGCAGCGTTGCGATCGGTAACAGCTCGCTCATTTTTTCATCTGCTTCGCGATCAAAACTATCAGCAGGATGATCACTAAAATGCCAGCGACCGTCCAAATCCACATTGGAGCCGATTGTCCAGCAGCTTTCCAATCGCCGCGAGCAACAGCACCCAACCGATGATAAGCACGATGCCTATCTTTACGACTTTCAAAAATGCATTCATCGGCTGAGCCTCCTCATTATACCCCCGCGAAGGCACTTCCTTGCAGCGCCTCTGAATTATCCTCGCGGCTTTTTATTGGTAGCGTGCGTCTGCGCCAGATGACGTAAATAACGGGATAGATCAAAAGCTCCATGATGGCCGAGGTCACGATGCCTCCGATCATCGGTGTCGCGATTCGCTTCATCACGTCGGCGCCCGCCTCGGTGGCGGGAGACCACATGATCGGGAGAAGACCAAAGAGGATTGCGCAGACGGTCATGATCTTGGGCCGGATGCGCTGCACCGCGCCTTCGATCACGGCGTCATGCAGGTCTTGGAAATTGTTCATCCGGCCTTCCGCGCGAAACTTTTCCCAGGCGTGATCAAGATACAAAAGCATCACGACGCCTGTTTCCGCATCGAGCCCGGCAAGGGCGATGATCCCTACCCAGACCGCCACGCTCATGTTGTAACCGAGTAGATAAATCAGCCAGAAAGCGCCGACTAATGAGAACGGCACCGCGAGCAAGACGATAAACGTTTTCGTCACCGACTTTGTGTTGAAATAGATCAGCACAAAAATAATCAGGAGCGTGAGAGGGACCACGACTTTGAGTTTTTTCATCGCGGCCTGGAGATACTCGAATTGCCCCGCCCACTGAATGTAGTAACCCGGCGGATACTGAATCGTTTTGTTCAACTGCGCCGACGCGCGCTGGACGTAGCCGGCCAGGTCGCTCGTCGTAATGTCCACGAAGACAAATCCGACAAGCTGGCCGTTCTCGTCGCGGATGGAGGGCGGACCAGTCTTGTAATTAATATCAGCCAGCATCGAGATAGGCACTTGCGCGCCAGTCGGCGTGGCGACCAGCACCCGTTTAAGTGAGTCAAGGTCGTCGCGGAAATCGCGCGCGTATCGGACGCTGATCGGATAACGTTCGCGGCCCTCCACTGTGGTGGAGATGGTCTTGCCGCCAATCGCGCTTTCGATCACGTCGTTTACATTGCCGACGGTCAGTCCGTAGCGCGCGGCCGTCTCGCGTTGGATATTGAAGTCGAGGAAATAACCGCCCGTCGTCCGTTCGGCATAGACGCTTCGGGTGTCGGGGAAATCGCTTAGAGCTTTCTCGATCTGCAGCCCGATCTCCTGGATTTTTCCGAGATCAGGCCCGAAGATTTTGATCCCCAGTTTGGTTCGGAAACCGGTCGTCAACATCTCGGTCCGCGTCTGGATTGGCATCCAGAAGATGTTCGCCATTCCCGGAGTTTTGATGTTGGTGTTCATTTCGGCCGTCAGCTTGTCCCAGGTCATGCCGGGTCGCCATTGGTCGGGCGGTTTTAGGGTCAGCACCGTTTCGAACATCGAGAGCGGCGCCGGATCAGTGGGGGTCTCCGCCTGGCCCGCTTTTCCGAAGACGGTCACCACCTCGGGAATTTTTTTAAGCATTCGATCCTGGATTTGCAGGATCTTCGTCGCCTCGGTGATCGACATCCCGGGCACCGCCGTCGGCATGTAGAGCATCGTGCCTTCGTTCAGTGGCGGCATAAATTCCGAGCCGAGTTTTTTGAACGGGATGATCGTGATCAGCGTGATGATCGCGGCCACGACGAGGGTGAACCAGCGGAAGCGGAGGACGAAATTGACCAGCGGATGGTAAGCCCAGATCAGAAACCGATTGATCGGATTTTTCGCTTCGGGTCTGATTTTTCCGCGGATCAGTAGAGTCATTAACACCGGCACAAGCGTGACGCCGAGAAGCGCGGCAAAAAACATCGAAAAGGTTTTTGTAAACGCGAGCGGCTTGAACAGCCGGCCTTCCTGCGCTTCGAGGGAAAAGACCGGAATGAAGCTGACGGTGATGACAAGGAGCGAGAAGAAGAGTGGACGCCCAACGCTCTTAGCCGCGGCGATGACCGTCGCGACACGCTCTTTGCCGTTCGGCTCACGGCCATGTTCCTCCCGGAAATGTTCGAGGAACTTATGCGCGTTCTCGACCATGATGATGGCCGAATCGACCATCGCTCCGATGGCGATCGCAATGCCGCCGAGCGACATGATGTTACTCGTTAGGTCGAGCCTTAGCATCGGCAGAAAGGAAAGAATGATCGCGATCGGCAGGGTGATGATCGCCACGAAGGCCGAGCGCAGGTGCCAGAGAAACACCACACAGACGAGAGCAACGACGATGCTTTCCTCGATCAGTTTTCGGCGCAGCGTCGAGATGGAATTTTTAATCAGCGTGCTGCGATCGTAGGTCGGTACAACTTTCACCCCTTCGGGCAGCGAGCTTTTGATTGCTTCCAACTTCTTTTTGACGCCATCGATGACATTGAGAGCGTTCTCGCCGTAGCGCATCACGACGATGCCACCCACGGTTTCGCCTTTGCCATCGAGCTCGGCGACTCCGCGCCGGAGATCCCCGCCGAGATGCACGGTACCGACATTTTTCACGTAAATCGGCGTGCCGTTATCAACCTTGAGCGGAATGTTCTCAATATCCTCGACGCTCTTAATGTAGCCGCGGCCCCGGACGTAGTACTCCGTCGTAGCGACCTCGAAGGTTTTGCCACCGACATCGGAGTTACTGTCCTTGATTTTCGCGACCACGTCAGAAAGCGGAATGCCGTATCCGAGTAGTTTATTGGGATCCAGGTCGACCTGGTATTGCTTCACGAATCCGCCGACCGACGCGACTTCCGCAACGCCTTTGACCGACTCGAGCGCGTAACGAAGATTCCAATCCTGAAAGGAGCGCAGCTCGGCGAGGTTGTGCTTCCCGGTTTCATCCACGAGCGCATACTCGAAGACCCAGCCGACACCGGTGGCATCCGGTCCGATCACCGGATTGACGCCCTCCGGCAGCGAACCGCGCACCGAATTCAGGTATTCGATCACGCGCGACCGCGC
>QHBM01000131.1 GCA_003244145.1 Chthoniobacterales bacterium | reverse complement strand
TACAGCAGCGCAACTGCTCCCGAATCTCACGGGAATTCCTCGCACCGGTCCACTGACTAAAAACTCACAAAGAACTGCCGCCAGAAGTAGCGGCTTGCGCTTGGCGGCTCAAGATTTATTTATCAGACGCGCGCATCGTCGCGCTCCTCACTGTGTCTTCATCCGCATCTTCCATTCTCGTTACCGGTGGCGCCGGTTTCATCGGCTCCAACCTCGTCCTCACTTTGCAGGAACGGATGCCCCACGCGCGCCTGACCGTGGTCGACGATTTTCGTTCGGGCGATTTCAAGAACCTCGCTGGTTACCAGGGTGATTTCGTCGCGCAAAATCTGGCTACGCTCGATTGGAAGCAACAATTCGGAGACGAGAAGTTCGACGCAATTTTTCATCTCGCCTCCATCACCGACACGACGTTGCACGATCAATTCGTCCAGGTGCACGACAACGTGGAAAGCTTTCGCCGCCTTCTGAACTTCGCGAAGCCGAGCAAGACGCGAATCGTTTTTGCGTCCTCCGCCTCGACCTACGGCGCCGCCAGCGCCGCGAGCGTGGAGACCAACGGCGCCGCGCCTGCCAACGTTTACGCTTTTTCGAAGGCGATCATGGATAACCTCGCCAACCGCGCCGCGGGCGAGTCCAAAGATTGGATCATCGTTGGCCTCCGCTACTTCAACGTTTACGGCCCGCGCGAAGCCCACAAAGGTGTCCCTGCCAGCATGGTCTATCATCTCTCGCGGCAGATGAAGGCGGGGCAGCGGCCGCGCATTTTCAAGCAGGGCGATCAGAAGCGGGATTTCGTTTACGTGAAAGACGTCGTGGAAGGAAGTATTCGCGCAATCGCCGCGAAACAGAGCGGAATTTACAATCTCGGATCGGGCCATGCGCGCTCGTTTAACGAACTCGTCGACGTTTTGAACCGGTCGCTCGGCACCGACTTCAAGCCCGATTACATCGAGAACCCGCATGCGCATTACCAGAATTTCACGCAGGCGGATTTAACCAGTGTCCGCGCCAGCCTGGGTTACGAACCGAAATATCCGCTCGAGACCGGCGTGGCCGACTACATGAAATGGCTTTATCCGGCCTGACGCACGTTGCCCAAACGATGAAAGCCAAACGGCCGTCAAAAAGCCCGGAAGAGATCAACGCCGCGCTCGCGGCAAAAAAAGGTCCGGTCTCGAAATTCATTGCGAAAAATTATCGTCACTTTAACGCGGCTGCGCTGCTCGACGCGGCGAAGGGGTACGAGGCACACCTCGCGGCCGGCGGCAAGATGCTGATGACGATCGCTGGCGCAATGTCGACTGCCGAGCTCGGCATCTCGCTGGCGGAGATGATTCGCCGCGACAAGGTGCACCTGATCGTCTGCACGGGCGCGAATCTCGAGGAGGATATTTTCAATCTGGTCGCGCACGATCACTACGAGCGGGTGCCGCACTACCGGGAGCTCACACCTCGGGACGAGGAGCGACTGCTTAGCCGGCACATGAATCGCGTCACCGACACGTGCATCCCGGAGATGGAAGCGATGCGTCGGATCGAAAAGGTCGTGCTCGAAGAGTGGATGGCGGCCGACCACGCCGGAGAGCGTTATTTCCCACACGAGTTCATGTATAAAATTCTCCGGAGCGGGAAGCTGAAGAAGAGCTTCCAGATCGACCCGAAGAATTCCTGGATGATGGCGGCGTGCGAGAAGAATCTGCCGATCGTCGTCCCGGGTTGGGAAGATGCGACGCTGGGCAACATGTATGCGGCAGCGGTGATCCGCGGCGACGTGAAGAACGTGCATACCGTGCGCACGGGCATCGAATACATGACGTGGCTCGCCGAGTATTACACGAAGTCGTCAAAGAAGATGCGCAACCGGGAGGGCTCAATCGGGTTTTTCCAGATCGGCGGCGGCATCGCCGGCGATTTCCCGATTTGCGTCGTCCCGATGCTGCACCAGGATCTCGAGCGCACCGAGGTGCCGCTGTGGGGTTACTTCTGCCAAATCAGCGATTCGACGACGAGCTACGGAAGTTACTCCGGCGCCGTGCCGAACGAGAAAATCACCTGGGGCAAGCTCGCGGCCTCAACTCCGAAGTTCGTGGTCGAAAGCGACGCCACGATTTGCGCGCCTCTGATCTTCGCCTGGGTGCTGGGGCAGTAAGAAACGGTAAGCGATGCGCACGTTACCCTTCCCAGAAAAATTCCGTCGGCCGCTCGATCTCGGCCGGAAGACTTTTGTGCACGGGGCAATTGAGCGCGGCATTCTCCAGTAGCGCGCGCTGCGGAGTGGTAGCTGGCAACGGAATGTGAACCTCCGATGGCAAGCCGACGATCCGGCGTGGCGCATCCTTCGACATTTCCTTGCTCACGTTCACGGTCATTCCTTTCACATCGAGACCGTGTTCCTGAGCCGCCATCGCGAGGATCGTGCTCATGCACGTGCCCAGCGCGGTCGCGACGAGATCGGTCGGCGAAAACGATTCGCCTTTCCCTTTGTTATCGGTGGGCGCATCCGTCGCAATCTTTGCGTGAGAGGGACCGTGGACCGCGTCGCAATGGAGATCGCCGGTATATTCGATGCAGATGTTGACCATGGAGTAATATGCAAACTCCGTTGCCTCCGCGCAATCGTGCGCGATTACGAGGAAGGCGAGATGATCGGCGTCGGCTGAATTTGATCCACGTGTTTCGCCAGCTCTTCGCGGAACACCTTTGTCAACCCGGCATCGTGCAGAATGTTCATGTCGGTGTCGTGCTTTTTGGTGTCGTCGTTTTCCCACGATTCGTTCCACCAGCAAAACCCGATCAAGGCCGGCCAGCGCCCCGAAAACAAATCTTCCAGGGCGTCGCGGGCCCACTCGCTCGCATCCACTTTTCGATGGTGAACGTCGCAACCGAATTCCGCGATCACGATCGGCTTGCCGACGGCAATCTTGGTCAGGCGCGGATACGCGGTGCTCATCTTGAACCGAAAACTTTCGGTGCCGTCCACGGCGCGGGGTGTGAGCGGGCCGTACGCGCTTAGCGCCACCCAATCGCAGTAATTTTCTCCCGGATAATAATTCTCGAAGCCGTTCCATTTCGCTTCCGGTTCGTCTAGCCAATTTACGTGCCAGACCCATTGCAGATTATCGGCGCCCTCGCCGCGCATGAGATCGACGATGTGGCGCCAGGCCTCGACGAAACGGCGCGGCCCTTCCTTCGCTCCGCCGTTCCATTTTCCATTCCAGGAAAACCAGTTCCCGTTCGGTTCGGTGCCCCATTCGATCAGGACCGGTGATCCGAACGTCTTCGCGTCGCGCGCCCACGCCTTGAGATCGTCATCGAATTTTCCGGCGAAAATATTCGCGAGGGTGAAAGTTTTTTCCGCACGGTTCTGCTCAAGATCCGACCGCAACATCAGGCGAACGTAGGGCACCTTGCCCAGTCCGCGTATCCATTCGCAGGTGGCCGCGGGAAATTTTCTCGATTCCGACCAGTTGTCCGAAAAGAAGACCCAGGCCGTCTTGGTTGCGAGAGTTTGCTCGAAACGCGCCACGTCCGCGGCGGTGACATCGTGCTCGGTGGGATCGCGTGTCGCGGCCGGTTCATCGAAGTAAAGGCCCTGATACAATTTGCCGGGGGGCGGCGGTGCGATTCGCTCGGCCGCTCTCGCGTTGAAGGCCGCGACAAGAATAAACGCGGCGAGGAAAAGTGGGACGGGATTGGGCAACATGAGGCAACTGAGAAGATAGATCGCCCGGTACAAACAACAGGCGGAATGCACAGTTGCGCATTCCGCCGATGTTTGCTGTAGCCGCCCCGCTCTGTCGGGGCGTCTTCACCGCGCGGCGACAGAGCGCCGCGACTACAGCGATTAGTTATTTTTCGCCGCGTCGCGCAAGGCGCGGATGTGATCGTGCGCGCTCTTCACATCGGAATATTGCCGCGAAATCGTTTCGCGAATAGGCGAGGAAAGTTCCTTCTCTTCCATCGCTTTTTTGTATTCGTTCACCGCGGAATCTTCGCCGCGCTCACATTCCGCCAGGATGGCGTGATCGTCGGCGCTGGTAATGGCCGCTTTTAAATTGATCCAGGCCCGGTGCATGGCGCCGGCGGTGCTGCTGCTGTCTTCCGGATTCGATTCGCCCAGGCTGATGGCTTCGTTTTGAAGTTCGCCCGCGAACTTGGAACGCTGGAGCGAGTATTCACTGAAGAGACTCTTCAATTGGGAATCCTTCACCGCCTCTGACGCTTCCCGAAAACCTTTCTGTCCATCCTTCAGCGTTTCGATCAACCCGTTGATCGTGGAGATAATTTCTTTTTGTTGACTCATATACCTTCAATACGGATTTCGCGGGAAATCGGGTGCGTTTTTCCGCGCAAAATTTGCGAGGACGCCATTCGACCCTTAACTTTCTTCATGAACACAAAAGTGAAGGGTATGGATCTCACGAAGGAATCACCGCGGAGTCCCAGGGTGCGCATTGGCGGCTATGCAATTTTGGCTCGCACCTACGATAAATGTTGCGCGTTGATCGCGGGAGACATCGGCGAATACCATTTCGATTGTCCACTCGACAACATGCTCTTTGGTTTCAAAGGCGTGAAGGGCGACGACTTCAAAACGGAAGTGGAGAAAGGCGCGACTGATGAGGAGATGGCGAAATGGCTCGATAGCCACGGCGACAAGAAAACGCCGGAGGAAGTGAAGGCCTGGAGTGATGAGGTCGAGGCGACGAACCCTTACAACAATCCGGAAAAGCGCGAATGGTTTGAGGAGCAGGTCAAGCCGCACGGCCTTGATCCCGCGAAGACCACGCTTTTTGATTGGCTCGAGACCGACGACAAGGCGAGCTACCAGAAAGCCGCGTAACGCGAGCGGTCACGAAAGCACGAGGCCATTGGGCCTGCCAGATTCGTTTTAGAGATGCCGTCGATGCGTTGGGAAACGCATTGCCGGCATCTTCGCTATGGGCATTTCATTGAAACCGCAGCACCTCAATCGCTACCGGCAAATCGCGTGGCTCTTCGTTAAGTACGGCCGGTCCGATCTGGTCAAAGACACGGGACTCGAAGAAACGCTCGAGGTCGAACAGCGGGTCACGCCCAAGGAAGCGGCGAAAGCGAGCGAACTGGCGGACGATCTCGAAAAACTCGGACCGACGTTCGTAAAGCTCGGTCAGCTTCTTTCCACCCGCGTCGAGCTCCTGCCGCGCGCGTACCTTGAGGCGCTGGCGCGGTTGCAGGACAAAGTGGAGCCGTTCGCATTCGATGAAGTCGAGAAGATCGTCTCGTCCGAGCTCGGCGTGCGGATGTCGAAAGCGTTCTCGGATTTCGATGTCACACCGATCGCGGCGGCGTCGCTCGGCCAGGTGCATCGCGCGCGATTGCGCGATGGGCGACAGGTTGCGGTCAAGGTGCAGCGGCCCGCAATTCGCGAGGCCATGCTTCAGGATCTCGATGCGCTCGATGAGATCGCGGAGTTTCTCGATAAACACACTGTCGCCGGAAAACGCTACGAGTTTTGCCAGATGCTAGACCAGTTTCGCAGAAGCCTCCTGCGCGAGCTTGATTACCGGCAGGAGGCGACCAACCTCTCCACGATCGGGGCGCATCTGAAAGAGTTCGAACGGATCATCGTGCCCGAACCGATCCCGGATTACTCCACCTCGCGCGTCCTGACCATGGAGTACGTGCACGGTAAAAAGGTCACGGACCTGAGTCCGCTGGCGCGGATGGAATTCGATGGGAACGCGCTCGCCGAAGAACTATTTCGCGCTTATCTCCAGCAGATTCTGGTGGATGGCTTTTTCCACGCCGATCCGCATCCCGGTAATGTTTTCCTGACCGATGATTACCGGATTGCGCTGATCGATCTGGGCATGGTCGGCCGGATCATGCCGGGATTGCAGGAACAGCTTTTGCAATTGTTGCTCGCCATCTCGGAAGGTCGCGGTGACGACGCGGCGGGAATCGCGATTAAGATCGGCGATCGGAAAGAAGACTTCGCGGAAAAGGAATTCACCCATGCGATTGCGGAAATCGTCGCGCAGCAGCAGGGCGCCACGGTCGATCAAATGCAGGTCGGGCGTCTCGTGCTCGAAGTGACACAGGCGTCCGCGGAAAATGGCATCCGCGTGCCGGCCGAGCTGACCATGCTGGGCAAGACGCTCTTGAATCTCGATCAGGTCGGGCGCGCGATTGAGCCTACCTTCGATCCGAACGCTTCCATTCGCCGCAACGCCGCACATATCATGCAGCAACGATTGATGAAAAGTTTGTCGCCCGGAAATCTTTTCAGCGGCGTGCTTGAGCTCAAGGACCTGGTGCAGCGATTACCCGCGCGGCTCAATAAAATCATCGACGCCATCGCGAACAACGAGATGAAGATTTCTGTGGACGCGATCGATGAGAAAACGCTCGTGGTCGGTTTTCAAAAGGTGGCGAATCGCATCACGGTCGGATTGATCATTGCGGCCTTGATCGTCGGCGCAGCGATGATGATGCGCGTCGAAACCAGTTTTCGAATCTGGGGATATCCAGGCCTGGCGATTCTTTTGTTCCTCGCCGCGGCCGGCGGCGGCGTGGTCTTACTCATCAACATTCTTTTCTACGACAAGGGAGAAAAGTAAGGTGGAACTTTAGGTCTTGATGATCGGCGGGACGATGTCTTCGGTCGCGCCTTCGTCGGTGCCATGCCTCAATCGGCTGTGGCGAACGCTGTATAAAAAATAGATCACCAACCCGATGATGAGCCAGACAAAGAACCGCAACCAGGTCAGGATCGGCAGACTGAGCATGAGGGCAAGGCACATGATAACACCGAGGATCGGCAGGAGTGGAACCATGGGAACGCGGAACGGCCGGCGTCGCGTGGGATCTGTGCGGCGGAGAATAATGACTCCGATGCACACGAGACAAAATGCGAAGAGCGTGCCGATATTCGTCAGGTCAGCGAGCGAACCGATGTCCGTCAGCATCGCCACGCCACCCACGACCACGCCGGTCCAGATCGTGGTGATATAGGGCGTGCGGAAGCGCACGTGCAGTCGCGCAAAGTATTGCGGGAGCAAACCGTCACGCGCCATCGCCATGAAAATCCGCGGCTGTCCAAGTTGGAATACGAGCAGCACGGACGTCATGCCGGCAAGCGCGCCGGCGCTGACTAACGCCTGCGCCCACGGTTTCGAGGCGAATGCCGTGGCCACGGCCGCCGAGTCGCCCAGATAAACGGTATATTTTTTGATCCCGGTCAAAACCCCCGACATCAACACGTAGAGCACCGTGCAGATGATCAGGCTCGCGATCATTCCAATCGGCATATCGCGCTGCGGGTTCTTCGTTTCTTCCGCGGTAGTTGAGACAGCATCGAACCCGATAAACGCGAAGAAGACGATGGCGGCACCGCTCATCACGCCGGCAAAACCATTCGGCATAAACGGATGCCAGTTGGTCGGATGGACCATGAACGCCCCGAAGGAAATGAAGAAGACGACGACCGCCACTTTCACGATTACGATCATGGTATTGGTCCGCGCGCTTTCGCGGATGCCGTAAATCAAAAGAATGGTCACGGCGGCGACGATGAGGAGCGCCGGAATGTTCAGGGCGAAGGAATGACCAGCGATGCTGGGCAGCGTCGTCGAGGAAAAATCCTGAAGCACCTCCCCTCCTTTGGCCACGATATCCTCGGCGGTTTTCGTATCCGTAATGGCCCACAGCGGAAATTTAAGTCCGAATAAACTTCCGCAGAGTTTGACGAAATAACCCGACCAACCCACCGCGACAGCCATGTTCCCCACCGCATACTCAAGGATCAAATCCCATCCGATGATCCAGGCCACGATCTCGCCCAGCGTCGCGTAAGAGTAGGTGTAGGCGGAACCCGAAACGGGAATCATCGATGCGAGCTCCGCGTAACAAAGTGCCGCAAAACCACAGGCAATTGCGGCCACGATAAAGGAAAAAACAACCGCGGGTCCCGCGCCCGGCCGCCCCAATAACAAATCCGAGTTGGTCACCCACGATTGGATGAAATTGATGACTGGTGTTCCCAGTTTGCTGCTGATCGCTTCGATCCGCTCGCCCGCGGCGGCGGTTCCCGTCAGCGCAAAAATGCCGGTGCCGATGATCGCGCCGATGCCGAGAGCCGTGAGATCGAGCGCGGAAAGCGAGCGCTTCATCAGGCGATCCGGGTGTTCCGATTCCCGCATCAGCAGGTCAGGGCTCTTCGTTTTAAAAAGTTGCGACGCCACGTTGTCTCCTTGGGTTAGGGTTGCGGAAACGAATCGTGGCATCGCAACGCGACGAGGGTCAATCCTAAGTTTCGCCGCTCATTACGGATGGCGCGAAAGTAGCTCGGAAATCCGCATGCCTGTCTTCAGCGGTGCCAACCTCATCGGCGGAATACTTTTTGGATTAATCGGTTTCGTTGCCTTCGTTTACGGAAAGCGAATGCACGTTTGGAAGCCGATGTTCCTCGGGCTGGTGCTGATGGTCTATCCGTACTTTGTTGAGAACGACATCGCGCTCTTCGCCATCGGCGCCGTTGGTACGGCCGCGCTATTTTTGTTTCGCGATTAAGCGGGTGGCTTGCTGAGCGGCTGCACACCTGATACATCGGCGGAATGGGTCGCCAATGGCTTCATGCCAAACGGGAAGTCGCCGGGTTGAAGAAAGGTCAGCTCGTCGGCAAGCTCGTGAAAGAAATCATGGTCGCCGCGAAGCTCGGCGGCGCCGAACTGGGCGGGAATCCGCGGCTCGCCGCCGTGGTGGACAAGGCGCGCAAAGCCAGTGTCACCCGCGACGTGATCGAGCGCGCGATCAAAAAAGGCGCGGGCATCGGCGACGACAAACTCGTGATGGAACAGGTCGTCTTCGAAGGCTACGCGCCGCACAAGGTCCCGGTCATCGTCGAAATCCTGACCGACAACAACAACCGCACCGCGCCAGAGATCCGCGTCCTCTTCAAGAAAGGCGGGCAACTCGGCGCTCCCGGCAGTAACAAATTTCTCTTCGATCACGTGGGCCTGGTCGAAGCGCACCACGCCGACGCGGCTGCAGACATCGAAGCGGCGGCGATCGAAGCCGGCGCGCAAAACGTTGAACCGCTTTCTCACGCGGAGAATGACGACATTCCGGAGGGAACGGGCGGCGCCCGTTTCATCACGGAGCGCAGCGATTTGCACGCGGTCTCGCAATGGCTGGCGGCAAACGGATGGACCGTGGTCACGAGTGAGCTGGGTTATCTCGCGAAAAATTTTCCGGAGCTGACGGACGAGCAGCGCGCCCACTCCGGCGAATTTCTCCAGACCTTGGAAGATCACGATGACGTCCATCGCGTTTGGGCCGCAATAAAATGAGCAGCAATCCAGGAGCCGATCGCGATGGAGGATGAAGCTTCGCAGGCCATCGCAGGCGATGCGATTGCAGACGCGCTGGAAAGAAAGGGCGGACGCCGCAAACGACGCTTCGGCTGGGGCAGGAAGCCGAAGAAGGAAGCAGAACCGCTGACTCATTGCGAGAATTGCGGAACGGAATTACGCGGGCATTATTGCTCAAATTGCGGGCAGGCCGCGGTCAATTCCCACCGCTCTTTCCGGCACGTTATCGTCGATGTGCTCGATGCCTTTCTGAGTTGGGATTCGAAATTCATCCGAAGCCTCGGGCTGCTGCTTTGGCGGCCGGGCTGGCTCACGAACCAATTTCTGGAAGGACGCCGGGTGCGATTCGTTCACCCGCTGCGTTTGTATCTGGTAGTGAGCATCGCCTTTTTCCTCGCGGCCCGGCTCATCCCGATGAGCGAATCGCGGACGATAAAGCCCGAGGATCTTCCTCCGGAAGCTCGCGCGCGCTACGAGGAAAAGATGGCGAAGGTGCGGGAGAAACAAAAGAAGCACGGGTCGTTATTCACCTTCAGCACCGATGACAAACGCAAAAGCCCGACTACTCCCGCACCGGCCCCCAGTGCGCCCACGGTCGACAGCGCAGCGCCCACAGTTCCCGCGGCGCCACCGCCGGTCACGAGCACCGAATCTGCAGCAGACGCCGAGCAACCCATCGCTCCGCAAACCAGCGCCACCCCGGCCGAGGCCCAAACCATCGCCGACCAAGTGATGAAAGAATTAGAGGCGGAAAAGATGAAAGAGACCGCCGGACCTCACGTCCAGTTCGGGCCCGACAAAAAACGGCCGAAAACGCCCTTCGAGCTCTGGTTGGATCAACGGGTCAAGGAACAGATCGGTGAGAACGGCAAGAACGCGAAACTGTTCCTGCAAACGCTCAGGAGCAACCTCTCCACCATGATGCTCTTTTGCATTCCGCTTTTCGCTTTCATTTTGAAGATTCTCTATCTTCGCCAGAAACGCTTTTACATTGAGCACCTGGTTTACGCCCTGAACATCCACGCGTTCTTCTACCTCGCGGCGATGCTCGTCGTGTTCATCTCGATAGGTCTGGCTCGCGTGACGCCCGGGGCGCCGCAGGTCCTGCTTACGTTGCTGCTTTCGCTGCTAGTGTTCGTGCAGGTCTTTATTTCGATTCGCCGCGTTTATCGGCAGAGCTGGTTCATGAGCCTGTTCAAGTTCGCTTTTGGCGGCTTCATCTATCTGTTTGTGCTTGCCCTCGGCGTAGCGGCTACCGCGTTTGTGACGCTCGCGCTGGGCGCGTAGCTGTAGCCGCGATCGCTGATCGCG
>QHBM01000076.1:7829-31661 GCA_003244145.1 Chthoniobacterales bacterium | reverse complement strand
CGGCTGTTCCCCCCAGAACATTTTTTATCCGAGGACGTTTTAGTCCACGTCTCGCGTGGCCGCAAACTATTTTTTTACAGTACTTCTACCGATCTTTTTGCGACGCCGGTCGGGGAGTGCCATACGTTGGGTTCGTGAAACTCGGTTTGCGTTATCGCACAACCTACCGCTACGGGGAGCCGGTGGGCTTTTCCCCTCACGATGTCCGCCTCTTTCCCCGAAGCGACCGCTTCAGCCGCGTGCGCCGGCTCGACTTCGCGGCAACACCCAAAGCGACGATCCGGTACTCGCGCGACGTTTTCGAAAACATCGTCGCGTCCTGTTTTTTCCCGGAGCGCTCGAAGGAGCTGGAGTTCCGGCTCGCGATCAATCTCGACCTGGACGTAAAAGATCCGTTTCATTTTATTTTAGAAAGCGGCGCGGTGGAGACACCGTTCGAGTACGATCCGGCCGTCGCCCGACTGCTCGCTCCCTATCGGGAAAAGCAGGCGAAGGAGCGCTTGGTGGTGCCGGGCTGGGAACCGCCCACCAGCCGAAAGCGGCGAGATACGGTCAAGACCCTGGTCGAGCTGACCCGGCTGCTGCACGACTGCATCGGCTACGAGCGGCGGGAAGAAGGAGCCGCCCTTTTGCCGGCGGAAACGCTCCGGCTCGGTCGCGGCGCCTGCCGGGACGTGGCGGTCTTGCTCGCGGAAATGTTGAGGCAAATGGGGTTCGCTGCGCGCCTAACGAGTGGTTACCTGCGGGAGAGCGATGCGGAAACGCGGCGCTCGGAAGGCTCCTTGCACGCCTGGACGGAAGTCTTTCTCCCCGGCGCAGGATGGATCGGGCTGGATGCGACGAATGGAGTCCTCTGCAACCATAATTTCATTGGGGCCGCGGTAGGTTTGACGCCGGCCGACATCACGCCGATCAGCGGACAATATTTTCACAAGAAGCGAATTCCCGCGCAGATGAGCAGCCGGCTGGAGTTGATCAATCTGTAGCCGGGATCGATGATCCCGGCCGCGATGGGCGATCGCGGCTACAGCGCGAATTCATAGATGCTCACTGAACTTCAGCTTCGGAATTTTCGCTGCTTCGAATCGCTTGGGGTGGAGTTGGCTCCAGACTTTAATTTTTTCATCGGGCGCAACGGACAGGGCAAGACGTCGATCCTCGAAGCGGCCTGCGTTCTTCTCCGGCTGCAATCGCAACGCAGCGCGACGCTCGCGCCCATTATCCGCTTCGGGCAAAAATCTTTCGCGGTTTCAGGGCGCGACAAGAATCACGCGCTCGAATTTCGCTATAGCCCGCTGCGCCGAAAAATTTCTCTCGATCAGGTCGAGCAACGTCCGCTGGACGAATATCTCCGGATCGCGCGCGTGGTCTCGTTCGCAAACACGGACATCGAGCTGGTGCGCGGTAGTTCCGAGCCGCGCCGGCGTTATCTGGATTTTCTCGCGATCCAAATCGACCCGGTTTACCGCCCGACTCTCCGCGCCTACGAACGTGCGTTGCGCTCGCGAAACGCGCTGTTGAAATCGCCCCATCCCCGATCGCGCGAGCTGGCCGCTTACGATCCGCAGCTGCTCGAGCACGGCGCAAAATTGGGAACGATGCGGGCGCGGCTGGTGGAACGGATCGCGCCTCTCGCCGCCGCGGCGCATCGCGAGATCAGCGGCACGGGCGAAACCTTGCTGCTTCGTTTCACACCCGGAAACGAAGCCGATTTCGCGGGCGCTCTGGCCGATTCGCGCACGGAAGAATTGCGCCTGCGCCAAACGATTGTCGGCCCGCATCGTGATGATATCGAGCTGTTGGTGGAGGCGAAGGTCGCAGGTCAATACGCCTCCGAAGGTCAGCAGCGGACGGTGGCGTTGGCGTTGAAGATCGCGCAAGCGCGGATTTTCCTCGCGGAAGAGGAAACGCCGCCGCTGCTCTTGATCGACGATATTTTCGGGGAACTCGATCCGGTGCGGCGCAATGCGCTCCTCGAACATCTGCCGGCGGAGGCGCAAAAGTTCGTCACGGCGACGACGATGCAATGGCGGGAGGACGGCTGCGAAGGGCCGGTGTGGGAGCTCCGCGATCGCGAGTTGATCCGCAGGTAGGGCGATCGCCGGACGCCCCGCCGGGAGGTTGCTCTTGCGGAGAGCGCCGGCGCGGCGTCTACTTTGTCATGCGCAATCTTGGTGACGGCATGCCGCTCAGCCTGGCGGGTTCGCTCCTCGTCGCCCACCCGAATATGCTCGACCCAAATTTCCGTCGCGCTGTGCTCTTTATTTATGAGCACGATTCAACCGAGGGCGCCGGCGGCCTCATTATCAATCGACCGCTGGACAAGCAGGTCTCCGATCTGGTGAACGAAGCACCGCCGGAGGGCCTCGCGGATGTGCCGGTATTTCTGGGCGGGCCAGTCGGTAAGAATCAATTGATGTTCGCCGCGTTCGAATGGCAGGTGGGTGAGGGATTGAAATTGAATCACAACGTCGGCGTGGATGAAGCGCATGAATTGGTGGGCGAGGATCCCAGTTCCATCCGCGCTTTTGTCGGCTACGCGGGCTGGAGCGCGGGGCAGCTCGAAGCGGAGATGAAACAAAAAGCCTGGATCTTGCAGCAGCCGACCCGGGAAGCGCTCACGCCCGATCGGCTGCCGAAGCTTTGGTTTGAGATCATGCGTGGCTTGGGCCCGTGGTACAAAATGCTCGCCGCCGCGCCGGACGATCCGTCGTTAAATTAGTGAATGGTGAATGGTGAATGGTGACCGGTGAATAGAAGATTGCACTAGCCGCGCGAATCACTTCCACCTATCACTAGTCACTGATCACTATTCACCAGCCATGATCATCGGAGTTCCGAAAGAAATTAAGGCGCAAGAGCACCGCGTCGGGCTCATCCCTTCCACGGCAACGACGCTGACGCGGCGCGGTCACACTGTTCTAGTGCAGAAGGGCGCGGGCGTCGGCTCCGGTTATCCCGACCAAACTTACATCGACGCCGGCGCGCAGATCATCGACACGGCGAAAAAAGTTTACGCACAAGCCGAGATGATCGTGAAAGTGAAAGAGCCGCTCAAAGCGGAATACGGACTTCTGCGCAAAGGGCAGATTCTTTTCACCTACCTGCACCTCGCGGCGAGCAAGCCGCTCACGGAGGCGCTGCTGAAATCCGGCGTGACCGGCGTGGCCTACGAAACCATTCAGGTCGGGAACAAACTGCCGTTGCTCGAACCGATGAGCGAGATTGCGGGTCGCATGTCGGTGGTGATGGGCGCGTATTATTTGGCAAAACATAACGGCGGCAACGGCGTCTTGCTAGGCGGTGTGCCGGGCGTGTTGCCGGGCAAAGTCGTCGTCATTGGCGGTGGAACTTCGGGGGTGAACGCGGCCCGGATGGCGTTGGGCCTGAAAGCCGATGTGATCATTCTCGAAGTGGACGGGGAACGGATGCGTTTCCTCGACCTGACCATGCCCAACGTGAAGACGCTTTATTCGAACGAAGCGAATCTGACTGAGCTAATGCCGACGACCGATCTTCTCATCGGCGCGGTCCTGGTTCCCGGAGCGAAAGCGCCCAAGCTGATTACGCACGAGATGTTGCGGAAGATGCGACCGGGCAGCGTCTTTGTGGATATTGCCATCGATCAGGGAGGTTGCGCGGAAACTTCGCATGCCACGACGCATCTGAATCCCGTGTATGTGAAAGAAGAAGTGACGCACTACTGCGTCGCGAACATGCCGGGCGCGTATGCTCGCACTTCCACCCAGGCTTTGAGTAATGCGACCGCGCGTTACGTCGAGTTGCTGGCTGATTTGGGTTTGGAGGGCGCGTGCAAGAAACAGCCGGCTCTGACGGGGGGCATTAACACGCGTGACGGCAAGATCACCTACGCGGCCGTCGCCGAAGCTCACGGGCTGAAATACGTAAAGCCGTTCTAGTTCTCGCCCGCCTCCGGCACGTGGGCAACTGCCTGCAAAAGTTGACGTTCTGTAGGGCCGAAAACGAGTCTCGCTCCGATTCAGGTTTAGTCCCAACACGGGCAATCAATCCAACTATGAAAAAATTAATCTGCATTCTGGCCAGCGCGGCGCTTCTCGGAGCCTGCGAACAAAAAACCGAAACTGTTGCTCCGGCGCCGGCCTCTTCGCCTGCCAGTAACAACACCACCATCGTCAATCCGGCTTCCACCGTCGTGAAGGAAAAGACCAAGGAAACCACGAACACGAACACCAACACGACGACGACTTCTACGCCTCCGGCGAACTCGTCCTCCTCGTCGACTACGACTACGACGACTTCGAGTCCGAGCCCGTAATCTTACCGGCTTCTTAACTTCGAAAGTCTTCCCGCGGCTTTTTCCGCCGGAAGACTTTTGCTGTACGAAGATCGCAACGCCGCTGTGGTATGATGCGCCATGCCATCTGCGCCCGACTCGCGCCACCTCTCGTTGCCGAAAACGAAGCGCCTTGTCCGGCCGGTCGAGTTCGGTCGCGTCAAATCTGAAGGGACGGCGGAGCGAGGGCGCTTTCTCGTGCTCGGCGTATTTGCCCGGGAGGACGAGAAACTGTTCCGGGTCGGATTCGTGACCGCGAAATACCTCGGCGGCGCGGTGGTGCGCAATCGCATCCGGCGCCGGCTGCGCGACATCGTGCGGACGGAACAGACGCGGTTGCGGGCGGGTTTTTGGTTTGTGGTGGTGGCGCGTCCGGCCGCGGCGCACGCCACTTATCGTGAGCTGAAAGATGAGTGGTTGCGCCTCGCGGAGCGCGCTTCTATTTTAGCGCCCTGATGCTTTTCCTCGCGCGTCTTTTCATTCGCGGTTACCAGCTCCTCCTGTCGCCCGTCCTCACTTTTCTGGGTGGGCCGGGGTCGGGCTGCCGCTTCGAACCGACCTGCTCGGTTTACTTTTTGGAAGCTCTGGAAAAACACGGCGTCGTTCGCGGAACATGGCTGGGCTTATGCCGGCTGGGCCGCTGCCATCCGTGGGGTGGGCGAGGACACGATCCCGTGCCTGAAAGTGGGAGGGGCCTCAGTGCCGCGATCGGATCGACCGGATCGCAAGAGGTCTCTGCGCTTCCCCATTCTAATCCCATCGCTTGTGAATAGCCCGATGGGCGCCGCTTATGGATCGACAAGCATGGATTGCCATTACCCTTTGTGTCCTCGGGCTCGTGGGCTGGCAAATCTACAGCGCCACTCATGTTCCGCCGCGCGCGCCGATTACGGCCGCGGTTTCGCCGACCCCAACTGTCGCGAACCAACCGGTCGCGACCGCTTCACCCGCCCCGGGGATTAGCCCCGCTCCCGCCGCCACAGCAACGCCGTCGCCAGCCGAATCCGCTCCCGTCTTCGCTGAGAAAACGGAGACGCTTCGCAACGGCGATGTCGAATTTCATCTGACGAATCGCGGCGGCGCGATCACCGAAGCGGTCCTGCTCAACCACGTCGCGGAAAATGGCCAGCGCGTTGTTCTCAATGGCACGGATCGCGTGCCGATCGGCGCAATCGTGGAGCAGCCGGATGCGCGGGCGCTGGTGGAATTCGCTGTAGCGCGTCAGGACGACGGCAGCGTGCAGTTCGAGCGAAAGACTGCGGAAGGAATCACCGTCCGGAAAAAGTTTTTCTTCGTCCCGAGCACGGAGAAGAAAGACAACTTCGTCGCGGAAATGGACGTCGAGTTCCGGAACGACGGCGCCCAGGCTTACAGCAACGCCGGTTATTTTATCACGCTCGGTTCGACGCATCCGATTCATCCGAAAGATCTCTCGTCCTACACGCGGCTGGCTTGGTGCATCGAAGGCAAGGCAAACGGGATCGACGTGAACTGGTTTGCTGCCCAGAATTATCCGCTGGTCGGAATCCAAAAGCGCGCGGCCCAGCCGATCTACCGTGAAAAAGTAAACGGCGCGGAGTGGGCCGGCATGACGAATCAGTTCTTCACGGATCTGGTCACGCCGCTGAACGCGAAGATCGGCGAATTGTGGGCACGGCCCTTCGACATCAAGCAGACGGAAGGTCCCGCGCTGTTAGGGGTCGAAGGCGCCATGGGCATGCCCGGATTCAAACTCGATCCAGGCCAAACCGCCACGCTCCGTTTTCAGCTTTACGCCGGCCCGAAACTTTACGGGCGGCTCGCAAAACTCGAGCACGACGAAGCCGAGATCATGAACTTCGGCATGTGGAAATTGGTCAGCCAGTTCCTGCTCAATTTCATGAACCTGATCCACGGCTGGGTCCACGATTACGGTGTCGCCATCATTCTCCTGACCGCCTGCGTAAAAGGCGTGCTCTGGCCGCTCCAGAACAAGGCGAACAAGTCGATGCGCAAGATGTCGGCCCTCGCGCCGAAAATGCAGGCGTTGAAAGAAAAATACAAAGACGACCCGACGAAGATGAACCAGGAGGTGATGAAGCTCTACAAGGAACACGGCGTCAATCCGGTCGGCGGTTGTCTGCCGATGATGATCCAGATTCCGATTTTCTTCGGCTTGTTCAGCATGCTCGGGCAGGCGGCGGAATTGCGGAATGCGTCGTTCCTTTGGGTGCACGATCTGTCGCAGCCCGACACCATCGCGCACATCCCGGGTTTGGGTTGGCCGATCAATATCCTGCCTTTGATCATGGGTGCCAC
The DNA here is from genome assembly GCA_003244145.1 of Chthoniobacterales bacterium. Classification (GTDB taxonomy): domain Bacteria; phylum Verrucomicrobiota; class Verrucomicrobiia; order Chthoniobacterales; family UBA10450; genus AV80. Next base: position 25,048 of record QHBM01000076.1, on the reverse strand, counting down.
CAATCTCTGGCTCATGCGCATGACGCCGAAGACGGGCGACTCGACCCAACAGAAGGTCATGATGTTCATGCCGCTGATCTTTTTATTTTTCTGTTACAATTTCGCGGCGGCGCTGGCATTGTATTACACGACGCAGAACCTGTTCACGATTCTGCAGCTTTATCAGAACCGGAAACAGCCCGTCCCGGTCCTGGAGAAAGTTGCGCCGGCAGGGAAGCGCCCGCGCAAAGGACGAGCATGATGCCCAAGGAATTACTCGACACGATCCTCGGCTATCTCGGTTTCGTCGTGCAAATCGACGAGACCCAGAGCGAAGGGGGCAATCCGACGCTCCAGATTTACATGGAGGAAAGCCACACCCTCATCGGTCGCGACGGCGAGACCCTGGAAGCGATCCAATTTTTGCTCAACCGCCTGATTCAAACCAAGGACAAGGACGCGCCGAAGGTGATTGTGGATTGCGAGCATTACCGTTCGATGCGCGAGGACCGGATCGTCCAGCGGGTGAGGGAACTGGCGGAACGGGTGCGTATTTCCGGGCGTTCGCTCCAGCTCGAGCCGATGAATTCCTACGAGCGCCGGCTCGTCCACAACGCTTTCAAAGACGATCCCGATGTGGCCACTTGGAGCCCCTCGGATTCCGCGCGGATCAAGCAGATCACGCTCCTGAAGCGCCAGCCGAAGCACGAAGCCGCTCCGCAGCAGTAGTTGACGCGCTCCGCCCGCGCCTCGACAGAGCGAGGCGGCTACAGCGCCAAGCGGCTGACGTGCTGCAGCGACGGTGCTCTATCGTGCTGTAGCCACGGCGCTCTGTCGCCGTGAATAGCGTCGCTAGTACTGGAGGCGAACGATCTCCCCTTGATACGGCCACTCTTCTGGTCTCTGGCAAAGTCCAGCGCGCACCGGATTCATGCGCACGTATTCCCATTTCTCCGAATAGCTTTCCGCACTACGCAGGACGTGATCGAAAAAGCCTTCCTGCCAATGTGGTTTTTGAAAGCCGACGCGAAGCAATTCCTTGCCCAGGACGCTTCGCAGCGACTGCATCCATTTTGAAAGCGTTATTCCTTGTTGAGGAAAAGCGACGAAGAGATGCACATGATCAAGCATCACTACGTAACGCCCGACGGCAACGTCATAGCGCTCGTATGCTCGGACACAAAACGCACGATATTCGTCATGGATTTCTCGTCGCGCCAGTAAAGGAAGTCGGTTGTGGGTAATGAAGGTCACAAAATAAAACGGCTGCACTGAGGAGAAGAGAAGATTCAGGCGCGGCGGCCGTTTTCGAGTGCACGCGCTGTAGCAACGGCGCTCTGTCGCCGTTTCTTTCTGGGGGTTGATTCATGGCGTAATGCGCCTCGACAGAGCGAGGCGGCTACAGCGCCGAGCGTATGAAACGCGAAACGTCGTGGCAACCTGGCAAGCACCAAGGGCGCTCAATCGCCAGCTCGGTTTCACACAAACTCGAACACAATCTTTCCGCTGCGTTTGTTCTGTGACGCATGCGCGATCGCGACTTTCGCTTCCGCGAGCGGATATGTTTTCTCCACTTTCGTCCGCAGCAAGCCACGTTTCGCCATATCGAAAAGCGGCGCAAAGGTTTCGGCGCGCTGCGTCGGCGTCGCGTCGTCGTACCATTTATTCACCCAGAATCCGGTGAAGCGAAGGTTCTTGAAAATGAGCATCCCGTTCGGAATGGAGAGCGGTTGCAGACTCATCGCCCCGTAAGTCACCATCGTGCCGTCTGACGTCAGCGTTTTCGCGACGCGCAGAGCGTTCTCTCCGCCCACCGCATTGAACGCCAACCGGATCGGCGCCCGGCCTGTTGCCGCCGCCACTTCATCGCGAAGATTCTCGCCGTCCACCAACACCACATCGCCGCCTTCGGCCCGCAGCTCTTCGAACAGCTCGGCCCGCCGCACGACATTCACCGTCCTGTAACCAAGCTCGCGCGCAATCTGGATCACGCAACGCCCGGCGGCTGAGTTCGCCGCGTTTTGAATCACCCAGTCGCCGGCCTTGAGGGAAACAAAATCATGGAGCATACGCCAGGCGGTGACGGGATTGATCTTCAACATCGCCGCCTGGATCGGCTCGATTCCAGCCGGCACTGCCAACAACTTATCCGCGGCAATCGCGCACGCTTCGCGCCACGTCCCAAAACCGTGCGGCAGAATCACCAGCGTCCCGACCGGCAGGTTCCGCACGGCGCTTCCCACTTCGACAACCACGCCCGCGCCTTCCATTCCGGGTGTCGCCGGCAAGGGCGGCTGCACCGGATACTTGCCTTCGATCGCGTTCAGATCGGCGGGATTGATCGGCGCGGCCGACATCTTCACGATGACTTCATCCGCGCCGGGCGACGGCCACGTCTGCTCGACGATTCGTAGAACCTCCGCAGGATTTCCGTGCGTTTCGTAGATCGCGGCCTTAAACCTTTTCATCATAATGCCGCAGGCGTTTCATCCTACAGCCAACGATCCCGCCAGCAATATGCAAACGGGCGCGCGCGTCGCCCTGGCCGGAATGATCGTCAACGTGTTGCTGGCCGCGGCTAAAATCACCGCTGGTCTCCTTGGAAATTCCTATGTGCTGATCGCCGATGGAATCGAATCCGCGCTCGATATCGGCGGTTCCGCGGTGATTTGGGGCGGTCTCAAATTCGCCTCGCGGCCACCAGACGCGACCCATCCTTACGGCCACGGCAAAGCGGAACCGTTGGCCGCCGGCATCGTGGCGGTGGGTGTTCTGCTGGCTGCGATCGGCCTCGCCATCCAGAGCGCGCGAGAAATTTTCCGTCCGCACCACGCGCCGGCGCCATTCACCTTGATCGTTCTCGTCGTCGTGATCGTGGTGAAGGAATTTCTTTATCGCTCGGTCATTCGGCTGGGCAAAAATGTCGAGAGCACCGCTGTCCAAACTGATGCCTGGCACCATCGCGCGGATGCGCTGACGTCGATCGCCGCTTTCGTCGGAATTTCGATCGCCTTGATCGGCGGCGAAAACTGGCGCAGCGCCGACGCCTGGGCCGCGCTCTTCGCTTGCGTGGTGATCGGCGCAAATGGGTATCGCCTTCTTTTTCCCGCGCTCCACGAGATGCTCGACACGGCGCCACGCGGCGAAATCGTCGCGACGATTAAACGCGCGGCGGGTTCTGTGCCCGGAGTCCGCGAAGTGGAAAAATGTCTGGTCCGCAAGATGGGGCTTTCGTTCTACGTCGATCTGCATGTTGGGGTGGACGGAGAAATTTCCGTGCGCGAAGGGCATCGCGTAGCGCATGCGGTGAAGGCGGCGATCCAGCAGGCGGATTCCCGCATTGCCGACGTGCTGGTTCACGTGGAACCGGCGAGTGTGTAGCTGCCGCCGTCACTGGCGGCAGAGGTAACTGCCGCTTCGCGTAAATCCCTGCCGCCAGTGACGGCGGCAGCTACAACAAATCGACGCGCAAAATTGTTTCGAGGACGCGCGTCAGGTTTTTGCGTGCGCTCGCGATTCGTTGGCGGAAGGCATTTAGCCGGCCCATCGCCGCAGGATGCGTCGCCAGATAAAATGCCAACCGGGCGAAGTTCGTTTGCTGTTTCTTCACGTCGAAGAGCACATGCGGCGGGGCAGGAAACGGTTCCGACGGCGTATCGCTGATCGCGCGTAGCGAAAGCATCGGCGTCTTATGCCGCTCACACGCTTCCGCGATGAATTCCGTTTCCATATCCACCGCGACCGCGCCCGTTTTCGTGGCCAGCCGCTCCCGCTCGGCGCTGGAGTTGATCATTCCCGGCACGGTCAAGAGTTTGCCGACGAAGATTTCGTTGTCCGCCAAACTTAGCTGGGGGGATCGTAAGAGCTCGGCGCTGGAAAAATTTTCCCCAATGAGCAGATTTCCCGGCCGCAATTCTTTCTCGAGCGCTCCGGCAAACCCGGCGCTGATCAGATATTCGAATTGCTGCCGCCGCAGAAAAGTTTCCATTTGCGTGCGGCAACCTTTTTCGCCGACACCGGTATGCAGCACCGCGATTGATTTTCCGTGGAGACGGCCGCGAATGCTTTCGACTCCTTCCCGGGAATTCAGGGCCCCATTTTCGAGCAGCCGAACGAAATCCGAACTCTCCGCCGGAAGGGCAAACGTGACCGCGATCATTTGCCCGCCGTCACGGTGTCGGAGATGGCGAAGGATCGCCGATGCGCACCTGCATGATCGTGTGTTTCCCGGACGCAGCGGATTTCTCGACTGGCGGCGGCGAATAATCCGCCGGTGCGAGCGGCGCGAGCGAACGCCGAAATTCGTCGGCCCGATCGGAAGGCACGTCGACCACGACGTTGATGCCTGTGTCGTCCGGCGGCGCCTTGGCCGCGGAACCGCCGCATCGATTCGCCAGCAAGATAATGTTGTTGGCGATTGCGTCCCGTTCGGCGGCGGGAGCCGGAAGACGAATTTCATCACCGATCGTCGGCGCAGGTAAGGCCGTCTCCGCGCTTTTTTGCAGAGAGGACTCCAATTGCTTGCGTGTGGCGGCCTCGACCGCGCGAAGATCGGCCGGCTTCTCTCGCTTCTTGCCGACGATAAACGCGATGCCGACGAAGACGTTGAGCAGGACCAGGAGAATGAAGGCTGTGGCCACCCGCCGGCCGAGTGGTTTGGGAGGCGAAGGGATTTCCGGATCGTCGCTTTCGCCGAGGACTTCGCGCGAGCCCCGCGCCCGCCGATGCATCTCACGCGCGATGGCGAGTTCGCGTTGCAACTGCACATCGGTCGCCAGTTGTTTTTCGAGCTGAGCCCGCTCCGGCTCGGGCAGAATTCCCTCGAGGTAATCGAAAAGCTTTTCCGGATTCATGAATGGGCGACAAGCATCGCCACGCGCGGGAGCGCGATCAATAGCGAACTAGACTTGGGGATGAGGCATCCCGGGAGCCCCCGGTTGCCCTTTTCCCTCGTGGAAATAGATTACCGCCCTCGTGGATGAAAACAGCAACGCCTTCAATAAACGCGCCCGTCCCTGGCGACGGCGGATCACGCGTGCCTTGTTGGTTCTCCTGGCCATCGTCCTGATCTTTCACCGGCCGATCCTCTTCCGCGTGGGCCGCGCCTACGCGGACCGCTACGCAGCCAGGGCAAACCTGAAGATCGATTGCGTTCTCGAAGGGTCCATCTTCACCAATCTCGTGGTGAAGAACCTTCGCGTCGTCCCGACCGGGCCGACCATTGTCGAATCCATCGACGTCGATTACATCCGGGCCGATTACAGTCTGATCGACTTCATGCGACTCGGCGCGACGGAGCTGTTGAAGAACGCGGAGATTCGCACGGCCCGGATCGTCTTGAATCCGGCCAAGGCTTCGTTGAAACCAAAGGTCCCGCCGCCGGACCAACGGATCGGATTGTTTCCAGTTTTCCCGGAGCGACTCCGGCTTTCCGATATCAATCTCCATATTCGTTCGACCACGGAGAAGAACGATTTCGTTTTGGAGCATTTCGATGTGGAGCTTGATCCAAAGAATCCCGGCGAGCTGCGGATCGGCACGTTGCAGATCCCCGACGCGCCGACGTGGCGGCAAATGGCAGCGAAGACCTCATACACCAACAAGAACCTTGTCATCAGCGGGCTGGTCCTCGATGACGAGAATCAGTTTCGTCTGATCGCGTTCGATGCCTCGCATATCGCGGCGCGGTCGCTCGAAGTCGTGCTCGACGCTTCGATTGCTCACGGCACGGTGGCCGGCTCGCTGGCTTTGCGCGAGACACCGAACTCGCTGGACACGAAGCTGCGTCTCGTGGCGGAAAACGTTTCGCTCGATACCCTGCGCGGGTACATCGGCCGTCCGCCGGAATTTCTCGCGGGTGATGTGCAGCGTCTCGCCGTCGAAGCCAGCGGAATCATTAACGCTCCACGCACGTGGACTGGCTCGGTCCAGGCGCAGATCAACAATCTCCGGCAGGAGAATTTGTTCTTCGATCGCGTTGTTCTCAACCTGACGGCGCGCGATGGCAAGGCGACGTTGGATTCCGGCGGAGCCACCAACGGCCCGAACAAGGTCGGCTTGAAAGGGACCGCCGCGCTTCCGGATAACATCCGCGAATTTGGGCGTTCTCCGGCAAAATTTGAAATCAACGGGACGCTTCCGGACCTGCAATCGCTCACGGCGCGTTTTCCCCGGCCGGTCACCGGTGCGGCGACGATCACCGGAACCGGCGAGGTATCCAACGCCATCTTGCGCGCGGATCTGAATTTTACGGGCGGCCCGATCGGCTACGGCGAGGGAACTGCGGCGCAGGTCACGGGAACGATAAAAGCTTCCAAGGAAATGCCGCCGACGAACGTGCGGAAAATGTACTACGCCGACCTGCATTCTCAGATCCACCTCGAGATGACCGACGTGCATTCCGGGGAAAATCTTTTCGATTCCGTCAGCGCCGATCTAACCAGCGACGGCGCCACGGTCAAGATCGAGAGTGTGGTGGCCTTGAGGAAGGAAAACCGGTTCACGGCTTCCGGGCAATATTTGTTGCCGGACGATTTCACCTCCGCGCGGACGCAGCCGGCCAGTTTCTCGGTCTCGTTAGGCGCGATCGAGCTGGGCGATTATTGGCCCGAGAATTCTCCGAATCGGATCACCGGACCAGTCCAGCTCTCCGGCGAAGTCACCGTGACGAATGGCAAGGCGGACGGACAGCTTTCCGTTTACGGCTCGAATTTGAAAATGCGCAATCTGACGATCCCAGAGATCAGCGCGAACGCCTCCATTTCCAAGAACGTCGTTTATCTCAACGATTTCACCGCGAAGTTGAACGAGATCGATTACATCGGCGGCAGCGGAATTCTCTCGCTCGATAAGCCGTATCACTACAGCGGCAAAGTTTTCGCCCACATCGCCGATCTGACCCGAATGAAACCGGTCCTGGTCGCGTTCGGAAACAAGAATGAGATCGCCGGTTCGCTCATGATCGACTGGGAGGGGAGCGGCGATGCGGCCGCGCTCAAGAACTCCGGCAAGCTCAAGCTGACGCTGGAGAAAGGACGCTACGCCAACCTCCAGGCGCTCCAGGCCAACATCGATGCTGATTATTCGCCCGACGGGTTGAACGTCCCCACGATTTTCCTCGGCAGCGACAAGATGGATTTCCAGGCGATCCTGACCGCGAAAGATTCCACGCTCGAAATCTCGAAGATCCAGATCGACCAGGGCAAAGCGAAATATGCGGCTGGCTACGTGTCGCTGCCGTTCGTCTGGAAGAATGTCGGAACTGGGCAACCTCTTTTTCCTTCGGATGGGAAAGTGCTCGTGACTTTTCAATCGGAGAATCTCGATCTGCAGAAACTGTTCGCGGATCTCGGCGCCAAGCCGCTGGCCACGGGATTGATCAACGTGAAGTTCGATGCCCAGGGCACGCTGGCCCAGTTGGGCGGCCGCCTCGACGTGCAAATGCACGATCTCCACAGCGCGAATTATCCGAAACTGGAGCCCGCGACTTTCGATCTGGTGGCGGAGCTCCAAAACAACCAGCTCGCTTTCAACGGGAAATTGCAGCAAAGCAAGATCCAACCCGTGCAAATCACGGCGAACCTTCCCTTCGACGTTTCAAAAATTTTGGCTGAGAGAAAATTCGACGAAGCGACGCCGTTGACGGCGAAAGTGCAATTGCCGCGCAGCTCCGTGAATTTTCTGCGCCAGTTTCTCCCGGGAATCACGCAGCTCGACGGCGATCTCGCGCTGGACGTGAACGTGAGCGGGACCGTGGCGAAACCGGTCCTGAGCGGCGCCGGCGATATCACGATCAACATGGCACGCTTTACCAACACAACGTTGCCGTCACTCAGCGGCTTTCACTCCCGCATGACTTTCGTGGGCGACACGCTGCACTTCGAGCGCTTCAACGGCGACCTCGCTGGCGGGCCGTTCACGGTCTCAGGTCAGGTGACTTTCCCGAAACTGACCGAACCGAATCTCGATTTTCAACTGAAAGCGCAGGCTGTCCTCGTGGCCCGGAACGATTCGCTCACCGCGCGAGCGGATGCGGACGTGCGGGTGACGGGGCCGCTCAAGAGCGCGACCTTGACCGGCAACGTCGCGCTGACCAACAGCTCTTTGCTCAAAAATATCGACCTTCTTCCGATCGGACTTCCGGGCCGGCCGGCGCCGCAACCGGCCTCGGACCGCCCGGATTTTTCCGTCACGGTCCCGCCGATTCGCGACTGGAAATTCGACGTTGCAGTCAAAACGAAGGACCCGTTTTTGATTCGCGGAAATCTCGCGAACGGCGGCGCCATCGTCGACTTGCACCTGACCGGAACGGGTTTGCGTCCGGCGCTGCAAGGGGTCGTTAGGCTGGAGAAGGTCGAAGCGACGTTGCCGTTCAGCCGGCTCGAGATCGCCTCTGGAGTCCTCAATTTCGATCCGAGCGATTCGTTCAACCCGAAGATCGATTTGCAAGGCACCTCGCTCATCCGGGATTACACGGTGCACGTTTATGTTTACGGCACGAGCCTCGCGCCGGAAGCCGTCTTCAGCAGCGAGCCGCCTTTGCCACAGGAGGAAATCATTTCGCTCCTGGCCACCGGCACGACCCGGCAGGAATTGGTCGGCAACAACAACGTCCTGGCCGGCCGCGCCGCGATGCTCCTGGTGCAACAGCTTTACCGGAAAGTCTTCAAGAAGGGCGAAGCGACCAAGAGCAATTCCGTCTTCGATCGCTTGCAGGTCGATGTCGGCAACGTCGATCCGCGCACCGGCCAGCAAACCGCGACCGCGCGAGTGAAGCTCAACGAACATTTTGTGCTCATCGGTGATCTCGAGGTTGGGGGAGATTTTCGCGGCATGGTAAAGTATCTAATCCGATTCAAATGAGATGAGCCGGATCCTTTCCATTTTTTTCTGCGGGTTCCTCGCGGGAAGCGCTCTGGCGCAGACGGCCGTGAAAGTCCCGAAGCCCGAGGAAAAGGACAAGGCCCAACGCGCGGTGGCCAAGCAGCAGGAAAAGAAAGCGCAGCATGCCAGCGTGATCGAATTTCAGGGACAGACCGCGTTCACCGAAAAGGAATTGCGGTCGCAGTTGAAAGAGCAAATCACGACGATCGACGAGTACGGGCTGACCGCGGCGCGCGGAGATGACGCGGCGTTTTTTCTCGAGCTCTTTTATCGCAAGCACGGCTACGCCAAGGTTAGCGTGCGTTACACGATCGAAGCAGGCGATCGGCTGCGTCTCGACATTACGGAAGGTCCGCTCGTCAGCCTGGGCCTGGTGAACTTCGTCGGGAACCGAAACCAGCCGGCCGAATTCTTGTTCGATTACGCCGTGGGCCCGACCCGCGAGCGTTATTCGAAACTGCAGAAAAATCTTCCGTTCGTCGCGGCCGATGTCGAGGAAGGCGCCGATCTCGTGCACCGATTTTATGTCGCGAACGGTTATCTCGACGCGAAGGTCGACCCGCCGATTTACCACTACGCGGAGGACGGCTCGCATGTGGACACAACCATTCCGATCACGGAAGGGCGACAATATTTTTTCGGACAACTCACCTTTTCCGGGCAAACGATTTATGGACCGGAGGCCTTGCGCGGTCAGATGATCGATTTGGTGGAGCAACCGTACACCGACGGGCGCATCTCGGATATTCCGCGGCGGCTCCAGGCGTATTACCGGGCGCGCGGTTACTACGAAGTAAAGGTCGACGCGATCGGGAATCCAGAGGCCTCTCGCAACGGCAAAGTGCCCGTCCTCATCTCGATCACGCCCGGACGGCTTTATCATTTCGACGGCGTGACGGTGACGGGCCTGCAACGTTTGCGGCCGAGTTATCTCACGCGCCGGTTCAGCAAATTCAGCGGCAAGACCTACAGTCCCGACATCGTGGATGAGAAGTTTCGCGAATTGATGCGGAGCGGATTGTTCACCGTCCTCCAGATCAAACCGACCCCCATCGGCGGCGACGCTTTACGGCTCGACATCTCTGCCGAGGAAGCGAAGAGCAAGGAGTTCGGTGTTTCGCTCGGATACGGTTCCTATGCCGGGCCGATCGTCGGCGTGAGTTATCGCGACCGCGATTTGTTCGGTTACGGCCGGCCGCTTACGACCTCCGCGGAATGGTCGGGCCGCGGCTACAAAGCAGAAATTCTCTGGGAAGATCCTTATCTCTTCGAAAGCGACTTCGGCTTCAAAGGCCGCATCGGCGCGCTCACGTACGATTTTGACGGTTACAGCAAATTCGAGGAGGGGCTACGCCTCGATCTCACCCGCAAAATTACGAAACAATATGAGCTCGGCCTCGTCTTCTCCGCGCGGCATGTCGATGTCACCAGCGCCGATATCAATCCCGCGCTGCTCGGGCGCACTTCCTACATTGTCAGCTCGCTCGGTCTCACTCAAACGCTCGACTTGCGCGACAGCAAGGTGAACCCGAGCCGCGGGCTCGTCTTCGATAGCACGTTCGATTTCGCCACCGGCGCTCTCGGGAGCCAGATCGATTTCATCCGCAGCACCGGGCGGATCACTTATTTTCTGCCGATCGGACATGAGCCGCAGCCCGCACATCCCGACCGCCGCACACTCCTGGCGCTCGGCGCGCGTGCCGGCATCATTCACAGTCTTGATGGAGGGGGAACAGCGCCCGCCGAAATCCCGATCGATGAAAGGTTCTTTAATGGCGGCAGCACCACGGTCCGCAGTTTCGCTGAACGCGACCTCGGTCCGCACGATCACGATCATCCCATCGGCGGCGAATTTTTCACCGTCTTCAATGTCGAATACACTTACCCGATTTATGGCGAACTCCAGGGCGCGGTCTTTTTCGATGCCGGCAATCTCCTGCCGAACTCGACCGACCCCTTTTCCCGAGTGACCGCCGGGCTCGACGACATGCGTTACGCGATCGGGTTGGGCCTGCGCTACAAACTTCCGATCGGTCCGGTGCGCCTCGATTATGGTTACAATCCTGATCGGCGTGCGGGTGAAGATTTCGGTGCGTTTCACTTCAGTTTCGGTTTCGCGTTCTAGCCGAATATTTCCTCCGGCGACAAAAACTTGTCGAACGGCATCGGAACCGATTGGATCAGCGGCGAAGAAGTTCGCCGCGGCCAACCTAACGAATGAAAAAAGCTGATTCGAAACCACAAAGTGAGCTGGGCGATATTCCGGCGGATGTTTTCCGGAAACATCTTCACGAAGTGGCCGATTGGATCGCGGATTACCGGGAAAACATCGCTGAGCGTCCCATTGCGCCGACCGCTCCGCCGGGCGCGGTCCTCGCGCAATTACAAACGGAGCCACCGGAAACCGGAGCTTCGTTCGGCGAGATTTTCGCCGATATCGAGCGCGTCATCGTTCCCGGAGTCGCGCATTGGGCGCATCCGCAGTTCATGAGCTACTTCGGTTGCACCACGACCAGTCCCGGAATTTTGGCCGAGATGATCACCGCGGCACTGAACGTCAACGCCATGACCTGGCGCACCTCGCCGGCTGCAACCGAGCTGGAAACCCTCGTGCTCGATTGGTTGCGGCAATGGCTCGGTTTGCCGGACGATTTCACCGGGGTGGTTTACGACACCGCTTCGATCTCGACCATGCACGCTCTCGCCGTCGCGCGAGAAGAAGCCAGCACTTCGATTCGCACACTCGGGCTTTCAGGCCGGTCCGAACTTCCGATCTTTCGCATTTATACTTCGGACCAGGCCCATAGCTCGGTAGAAAAAGCGGCGATCGCGCTCGGGTTGGGGGAGCACAACGTCCGAAGAATCGCGAGTGATTCGGACTTTCGGATGAACGTCACCGCTTTGCGCGAAGCCGTGACCTCTGATCTCCGGCACGGCTTCAAACCTCTGGCGGTCGTGGCCACGGTCGGCACCACTTCCACCGCCAGCGTGGATCCGGTGCGAGAGATCGCGGCCGTCTGCGCTCAACATCAAATGTGGCTGCACCTCGATGCGGCCTACGGCGGAGGCCTCGCGCTCCTGCCCGAGCACAAATGGGTGACCGACGGCTGGGCCGAAGCGGATTCGCTCGTGCTCAATCCGCACAAAATGCTTTTTGTTCCGTTCGATTTCAGCGCGCTTTATGTGCGCGAGATCGATCGCTTGCGCCGCCTCTTCACTCTCACACCCGAACATCTCCACCTGCGCGATCCCGCGGGAGCCGAGATAAATTACATGGACTACGGTGTGCAACTCGGCCGCCGCTTTCGCGCTCTCAAAGCGTGGGTGGTCTGGCGCTCGTTCGGCCGCGAAGGAATGGCCGCCCGCATCCGCGAACACCTGCGTCTGGCTCAACTTTTCGCGAGTTGGATTGAGGGCGACCCGAGGTTTGAAATTTCCGCCCCGGTCATGATGGGCGTCGTTTGTTTCCGGCTCAAGAATGCCGATGACAAAGCGGCGGATCAAAAAAACAGTGCCACCGTCGCCAAGATCAACGCCTCGGGTCAGGCGTATCTAACCCAGACGAAGTTACGCGGCCGGACCGTCATGCGCCTCGGCCTGGGCAACGTCCTTACAACCGAAGAACATCTCACCCGCGTCTGGGAATTGATCCGCGAAGCGGTATAGCTACCTGCTTTAGGGCTTCACTGCAGCCGGCGACTCCGGTGGCGGCGGTCCTTTTGGGAAAGGCATTTCGGGAATCGCGTTCGTATTTTGGAAAGCGGCGATCAACCACTTGCCCGCGCGCTTTTGCAGGACCTGGGTCTGAATGCCTTGCTGAGGCACAGGAATTCCTTTAGGCGTCTTTGCCCCTGTCATCGACCAACGGGCATGCACCACGGCGAACTCCGGTGAAAGAAATCTAACCTGCACGTCGTTGAAGGTCAGGGTGCTCTCGTGGAAAACAAAAACGTAAGCATCGGTCAGCTTCTTCTCGATCTCCGTTCGCCCCTTCCACCACCAGCCCACGACATTCACGCAGTCGCCGTCTTCCGTGAACAGGTCCGCGTAAGCTTTCGCGTCGTGTTTGTTCCAAGCTTCCTGCTGCCGGATTTCGACGTCGCGGATTTCGGTTTCGTCCTGGCTCTGGCCCGCGCCGAACCCGGTCGCCGGCAAAACGGCGGCGAGAGATAAAATCAAAGCTCCGATGAGTTGTCTGGTCATTGGCCTTTATCGGGTGGCTCGTTTCAATGTCAACCCGCCCACAAGGCGCGCGGGGGAAGTTAACGACCGGCAAGAAAATAGAGGGCCACAGAAGCGATGATGACGAGAACGGCGGTGATCCACCAGATCATCTTAATTCCAGGGGGCTTGAGAGAAGATCCAAACTCTTCCCGCACGAATTGATCGTAGTTGAAATCTTCGTCCGGCAAATCTAAACCCGCGTAAGTCTGAGCATCCTCCCGCCAGCCCGAGTTGTGGTCTGCTCCACATTCGGGACAAGACAGCGCGTGGGGCGGCACGTCCTCACTGCAAACCGGACATACCTCCGGTGTCTTGGGCTTGTTCTGGTCTCTCTTCCCCATCCTTCTAAGCCGATGCCGGCGGAGCTGGCGCTATTTCAAGTTATAGATTTCGATTAGCCCAATACCGGCACCGTTCTTCCCCGCTAGAATCGCGGTGAATTGTCCGGGCGGCAGCGAGGTGAAAATGCCTGCTTCCTTTGGGTTCTTCAAGGCTAGGCCGCTGGCACTAAGCTGGGCCGCGGCGAGAGCGTCATTCTGCCAGTCGTCGTTCGAAATCAGCAATGCGCCGTTACTGTCGTGCAGCTCGAGTGTGGGATCGGCCAGCACATTAGTCAGTCCGAATTGAGTCAGCGAAGGTCCGAGCCCGCGCACGGCGATCCTCGCGTTATTTGGGTTTCCTCCCAGGGTAAAGCCGCCGATCATGACGTTGGTGCCCGTGTCGACAAATCCGCGCGTGCTGATGTTCCCCAGCACGGAGTCGGCCGTCTGATCGATGTCGTAAGCTTCCACCAGCCCGATACCGCTGTCCGCAACGCCGCCCGTCACCGCGCCGGTCAGGATGGCGGTGTAGTTTCCCGGCGAGAGCGTCGCCAGGATGACTGATTCCCGCGGGTCGGTCGGCTGGAAAATGGTACCTTGGATTTGCGCTTTTTGCGGGCTGTTGATCCAGTCGTCGTTTGAGGAAATCAAGGCGTTATTAGGCGGAGGCCCATGCAGTTCCAGGTAAGGATTATGCAGGACGGCAGCATCCGGCACCCCCGAGGCCACCAGCGATGGTCCCATTCCGCGCAGCACCACCGACTTGGGCGCGTTCCCGGTAATGATGAAGCCACCGATCATGACCTTGTCACCTACATCCACCCGGAGCCGGGTTGAGATGTTCAAGGCTTGGGCTGGAGTAGGTGTAGGTGTGGGAAAAGCCGCCGAAGGAGAGACGCGAACGTAGTAGATGTCTTCTTCGGAATTGAAGGTGGCGGTATAAGCGACGTTACCTCCAGCATTGTCGGAAACCATGGTGATGTAGTCCCCCATCTTATTCTGATTCGGATAGCCGAGGTAAGGATCGAATGAGTTACTCGCGGCGACGTTAGGCGACCAGGTGTCGCCTCCGTCCGTGCTATAGGAATAGAAGAGTTGCGAATCGGTGTTGTTCGCGGCGTTGCGCGTGTCCAGCCAAACCACATCGATGCGCCCGTTTGGCGCCACCGAAAGCGTGCCGAACCAGTGCCATTTGTTGTGATTGATCGGGTCGTCGTTGATCCGGCGCGGGGCGCTAAAGGTTGAGCCGCCGTCCGTGCTGCGGGCAAACATGACCTCTGAGCCCGTGGAAAGCCCAAATGGTTGTACGCTTGCCAGCATGTAGATGTTGTTATTCGTGGTCCCGCCGGACCGGTCGACCGATAGGAAAACCTGTCCGACCAATCCTTCCGGATTGATCACGTTACTAAAACCTACGACACCGCCGAGATTGACTACGGTGGCCCGGTCAAAAGTAGGGGTTACTCCGGCGTTTTTTGTATTGCTTGAGCGCACGCTCCAGAACTGCCCCATGCTGTTTGGATTCACTCCGCCTACGAAAAGGTTCCCGCTCGTATCCACATCCAGCGTCCCCCAAACAATGGCGTTGGGAATGGCGATCGGATTCATCCAATTAAACCCGCCATCGGTGGACCGGCTGAATTGCCGGCCGACGGTTGGATTACTCGCCGTGCTCCAGGTCTGATATTGGAATCCGTGACCGCTGCTGTTCGTGTTATCGATGGTAAACCATTGCTTGTCGCCGCCGGTTGCGGGATTCAGCCGCATCCAGGACTGGCCGCCGTTAGGCGAGCGCCACATGTCGTCTAAAAGGTTCTGGAGCAGGCTGAGGTAGAAAAAATTGCCCGTGTTATCCGAGCCCAACACTGGGTCGCTGCGGAAGACGTTGTTCTCGAGGACGCCGGGGAAGGTCCAGGAGGCGCCGCCATTGCGGGTGTAGCCCCAACCGGCCTGACGGAAGTTGGAACTAACGTTATTGAACTGCCTCCAACCGATCGCCATCTTGTTCGGGTTATTTGGGTCCAGGCTAATGGAGGGCTCGTTCGCCGCGTCGCCAGTGATGTTCCGGCCGTTCGCATCGACATTGACCTGATAACTCGTGAAGCCGCCCTGCTGCGAGATCAAGCCGGGCGAAACTTCACTCCTCCAAACGAGAGCCGCCGGCGCGTCTTCGTATTTTTCGAGGGCTTCCTGCGGGATGAACTTGGGTTGTCCGGCCTGACCGGAGGCGAGGGGCCAGGCAGATAACCAAACCAGGCAGCCTAAAACGCTCGCCTTTGACCCGCTAAGACAACCCACGCTCATCAGAGCCATAGTATACCATAGATGACGGGCTACCAAACTTTCCATCGCAAATCGTTTTGCGATGGAAAGTCTGCGCTAATCCGCGCGCTCGAAGTCAGGCGACGAGGACCGGGCTACTTCAAGTTATAGATCTCGACCAGGGCGACACCGCTGGCGCCATTCTTGTCGATCAGGATCGCGGTAAACGGTCCCGGCGGCGCGTTCCTAGATTAATATCCTGTATAACGTCAGTCACTTTCTTAATCGTAGGGCGCCGTAGCTTTACGCGAAGGCCCTTTATGGCGGCGGGAGAGCGGCTATTAATCTCGGGTGCCCGGTTGCCCTGGGTGCGCTCAAAGTCTCGGCACCTCCCGCCGTAAAGCTGGCAGCCGCATGCAGCGCCCGGCCAGCGCCTGATTCAGGGCGAGCAACTGTTCGAGGATCGATACGTCGGTGAAATCGGGCGGGAACCCGTAGGCGGAGGCGACGGACCTGGTCGGCGTGCAATTCATGCAGAGCCAATTTCAATGGAACCAACGCACGAGCCTGCTAGCGACTGCCATTCAGACTTACTTACCTTTTCAGATCGGCGGCGACGCGCGGCGTTGGACTCTCCATCGCAATGAGAAGAAACTCTGGATCGTTGCCAACCACGCGCCCATACTACCAGTCGTAGGATGGCCAAACGACCTATCGACCCGCATGCGATTCAAATTCCGAAGAATTCTGGCCTCCTACCCTGCTTGTTCATACCAATCGCAGCGCGAGACACTAACGCTGTAGAAACCTATGTCGGAAACATCGTCGCAGACCTTGGAGGGACGACGCCGAATAATGCGCTGCTC
Source organism: Chthoniobacterales bacterium (assembly GCA_003244145.1). Taxonomy (GTDB): domain Bacteria; phylum Verrucomicrobiota; class Verrucomicrobiia; order Chthoniobacterales; family UBA10450; genus AV80. The sequence continues at coordinate 8,514 of QHBM01000076.1, read as the reverse complement.
GTTGAATCGCATGATCCAGACGAAGCTGATGTTCGCTTGCCGATTTGGGGACTGCCTGAAGCAGCGATTCTTCACTACCGAAGGCAGGTTTGGGTTCATGTGGATTACCGCTCATATCGACGCGCATATGCGCGAGCGTTTCCCGAATTCAATTTGGCCCATCTGGTCCTAGACCACGTCATGAATCGGCGAGTCGCTCGATTGAAAGCATTCGGCTACCTCAGAATCGTGCCCATCTCAAGAGGGGCCAATTCGAGCCACGGTGCCCTTTCCGAAGACTGGGGCGTAAAGTATCACAGCACGCCAAGGATGATGGAAATCAACAGAACATCCCAAGCGGCTATTCAGTATGCGGACCTTTCAGACATCGTGAAAATGCTGAACATGCAGGGCGGTGGCTCGCTCATGGACCACGTCAACGAAGCACAATCGCTCGTCGATCTGCCGCAAGACAACTGAAGAGGAAAGTGAACTGAAAGCGGGCAGGCGGTTTTCAGTTCTGTCGTAGAGGATACAGCTCACGAGGATGAGGCCACGGCCCGCTGGATGTTGTAGATGCTGATGACTACCTGCGCGGCAGCGCAATTCTAAATCAAGGGCGGCACTCTCGTAGAGCCTGGGAAGGCAAATCGCCGAAGACCGCGCGCGCATTGGCGTCCGTCTTCTCGATCGGCGTCCCGGTGAA
>QHBM01000076.1:0-7735 GCA_003244145.1 Chthoniobacterales bacterium | reverse complement strand
AACGACGCGTGCGGGAGCGAGTCGCGCAGATTGCGCGCGAGCCCGTCGATCAGGTCGTACTGGCTGCGGTGCGCTTCATCCGCGATCACGACGATGTTGCGACGCTCGGAGAGGAGCGGCGCTTTCCCGCCTTTCTCTTCCGGCATGAACCTCTGGATGGTAGTGAAAAACCACGCCGCCCCTCGCCACGGCAGCAGTTCGCGCAGCTTGTCGCGGTTCACTGCCTGCACGGGCATCTGGCCGAGGATGTCGGGGCAGCGTTGGAACTGTCCAAAAGCTGGTCGTCGAGATCGTTGCGCGTCGGTCAGCTATGCTGCCGCACCAATCAAATCGTCAACCGGTGTGCTAAGGTGGCGGGCGTAACCAAGTTCGAGTTCAGATATGATTGGGCTAACCCTTTCAAGGCGCTCAGACAAATTCCGAGCATCCGCTTGCATAAGCATCGACTGACCTTTGACGTCGATGTTTGCGGGTTCAAAGAGCTGTTTGGTAAGAGCGTGACTCCACCACATCTGTGCCGTGAAAACTGGCGAGCGTTGGGATTTCACTGCTTCGGAGATCGAAACACTGGCCTCCGCTTCGTGGGGCCGAATCCAGTTGCGAAGCTTCGTAAATGCAGTGGCCACCGAGTTCAGCCTTGCTGCCCCGTCGAGCATCGCGAGGTGGGCGAGACCTTCCTGAAGATTTACGAGCGGAGTAATCGCTGGATGAACTGACTTCAACCGCCGTATTGGGAGTAGAACCTCATCGCGTTGCGCCGGATTATCGAGGCGGTAACCTTGCGCCTTTGATTTTAGGCGAGCAGCTTGGGCCGCGATAGCGAGAATCGCGACTGAGTCGCCCTTCAATTCAGGAAGGGCGGCGTTTTCATCCATTGCCAGCATCGCTAACTCGGTCTGCGCCCGCGAATCATTCGGCCGCAATAGGATAACCTCTTCGAGGAGTTTACGGGCACCCGCACGCAGGCGCTCCGGCGGAATGTTGCGTTGCTCAGTTGGAAGTGCGGCCTGTCGCCGCGCCGACCGACGCATGAACGCCGCCCGTGCGAGACGGAGATGATAACCCGTCGCATTCCATCGAGGGAGATGCGAACTTGAACGGGCATCGGTCGCCTGTGACGCGATTGGCTCATCGGTCGTTCGGCTCGCATCAACTTCAAGCGACTGATTCCAAGGCACCGACTGATCTTCGTTCGACGCCTCCTCATTCGTTGGTGGAGTAGAAGCGTCCGACAGATCTGTTAGTTCGCGCGAAAGCGCGACCCTCATTCTTTGAACCTTCTCTTGCCCATCTCTTGCGAAGTGATCATTGGGGTCTTGGGCGAGCACTTCGTTGTATAGGTGCTCAGCTTCATCAAGAGCCGGGGTCGGGGCACACTCGCCACGCTTCACTCGGAACCGAACGATGTCCGCTAGACCCGTGCAGGCTACGATATCCCCCGGAAAGTCGTCGAGGGCCTGCCGGTAAACCTCCTCAGCTTCTGCAATACGCCCTTGCTCTTTCAGAACCTCCGCAAGTTCGTTGTGAACATATGGATCGAACGGGAATCGGTCTGCGACAGCCCATGCCATCTGCCAAGCCTTGTTGGGATGATTTCGCTTCAGAACATCAACCAACAGACTCCAACCCCTGACGTTTTCCGGTTCCCAGCTTAACTCTTCGCGGACCCACAATTCGGCTTGGTGAAGATTGTAATTTCGAATTCCGGAAGCAAAAAGGTGAAGTGATTGGACGAGGTTTAACGTCACGCCGTTTTTCCGCGCGTAGTCGCGTTGCTGGTTTAGAAATGCCTCCGCCCGCTCAACAGCCCGATGCTCACGCCCGCCGATGGCAAACTTAATTTCTCGTGGCATCCGGGGATCCCAAGTGATCGCGAGCCCATGGTATACTGCTTGATCCGCCTGAAGCCCATTGCTAGCGCCGTGCCCATCGTTCCTTCTCGAAGGGGCGGCCGTTGCCTGCGGCAATCGATTGCTTTCGCCATCTAGAAACTGCCAAATCAGATTGGAGTAGTCGTCACGCTTATCTGACCTCAACTCCTGCCGATACACCTCCGCCCAACGTTGCTCCATCGCCGGATATTGTCTGCGAGTTCTCTGGTGCAGCAGTTGAAACTCCTCCTCCGCAATCTGTTCGGAGCAACCGCCATCTCTCACGCGGCGGCTAAGCGCCCGTGCGATTGTGAACAGCGCAATGGCAACATCATAGCGGAAGCCGCGAGATACCGCCGGAAGTCGCCTGACGCCTGTCAGTGCGACGGGGGCATACCGAATTGGAAAACCATCGGGCAAATCTGCAAGTCGCCACCAGAGCGCTCGGAGAGAGTCGTCACGCTGGTAGAGCGCGGCAGCAGTCAAGCATGCGAAAAACGCGTCAGGTCCGCGAGGTGAAAACAGTTGCGCCGAAAACCCGTTCGGGTCTGCGAGTCGGTCCCTCACGGCTGCGGATGCCTTTTCGAGCGGAGCCGGAGCTGGCCCCGATCTGTAGGCGGCGCTAAGCACATGCCCGACGGTTTCCCAAACTGACAACAGTTACGCCCGAGGGGCGAGGTTGTCATTTCCCCAGTGTGCTTCAATCCAGCTTGTCAACGCCGCATCTAAACGAGACGAGAAATTCCCTGTATTGCCCAGCTTTGCGACCCACTCGCCAAGAAGGGAGCGGGGTTCGGTAGCGGCCAAATTGGCCAGATCGAATCTCCCAAGTAGCAAGTCATGGACTGCCGTTTGAGCGTCGTCGTCGAACGCCTCGAACCACGAATGGAGAGGTGATGCCTGCAATGTCTCTTTCCAAACCGTCGCGCTCATGGTTCAAGCTGGATCTGTTTCAAACGCATAGTCTGCCTGGTTGGGAACTGCCCGTAAACTCTCAAAATGGCGCTTCCGTGCCAATTCGATACTTGCAGGGACATCCCGAGAAACCGTGCCCACGCGGAGGAGGTACCGAACTGCAAGCCGCAGCCCTGGGTGCAAGACTTCTGGTGTCAAAATCCCCATTTCTCCCAAGTGGACGGTAAACCCATTTGGTTCCCCGCGTGGCGCGGGGCAAAAGGCATACGACAAGCCTTGGTCAATGACCGTCGGGAGGGTAAGGGGATGCTTGTCAGGTTGCCCTTGAAGCGTCGCCAATTCGCCGACTGTGTAGCCAAAGACGAAGAAATCATCCCCTCGCTGAAAATGGACGAGTCCCAATCTGTTGCAAACTTCGTCTGCCCAACCTGTCGCGTCGTCGGTCGGTGACTTCCCGATCAAGTCCTCCAGATGGGCGAGAAAGGTAGAAAATGATGGCCGACGGTCCATTGCCCTGTGCCATTCGGCAAAGAGCAACTCAAGCTGGGAAATGGAATTTGCGTCTGCGCCGCCGTGAGGCAGCGCCCGGGAAGCGAGGCTCCGCAGGTCATCTGCTACAGCGTCTTGGTCGCCTGTGCTACCGGCAATCATGTTTGCAATATCGTTCACTCGTTCGCATCGCACGAGCACGAGTTGCTCATCAGCGTGCCCGAAGTCCGAGAAGCAGGATTCGTCCCGAAACGTCTCAGGACACTCTAAATCCAGCGGATCAAGAATCTCGGCAGACCGATATGCCTCGCCTCGCCCGCATCGAATTTCTTGCCTCAAATAGGCGTCGTGGCGCGTCGCCCAATCCGGGAAACTAAAAGGTGCGACCGTTTTTGCAAACCGGTGGTAGCTTTGGGCGCGTGCGGCAGTCACGTTCTCGTCGAAGAGAAAGTTCCGCGCCACGTATCGGCGGTTACCGTGCGCCGCTTCAGCCCCCGCCTGACGCAGTTCATCAAGCGATGCGGGATCTGAGCTGAAGAGAGGTGATGGCATTTTAGCGAGCATTGCACGGGCTGAAGGGCGGGTTAGCGAGGACGTAGTCGGCGCGGAGGTCGCGCCGGAAGGTGTCGGCCTGCTCTTCGCTGAGATCGGCTTCGATGCCGCGGATGGCGAGGTTCATCATGGCGAGGCGGCGCGTGGTGGCGTTGCTTTGTTTCGGCTGATTGCCCATCAGCCTCAGCCTGCGGGCTCGATTCGCGAGACCAACCCGACGCTTCCCTCGCGTCGGTTTGTCCTGACTGCAGATGGGGATGACGTGCTTGTATTCCGCCGCGTCCGTGTTGCTGCGGAGTTTGTCGGCGGCGAGCCAGGGCTTCGCTTCCAAGCCGATTTGAGCGGCGGAGTTATTATTGCTGGAGCGAGAACGGGCCATAGGGGAGCGCGCTGGTACTAGCCGCTTATTCCCCGAATTTCCAGAGGAAAGCAAAACGGCCGGACGTTTGCACATCCGGCCGCTCTGATTTGAACTACTGATTGCTGACTTCGGACCTCTGTCTATCCGCCGACGGTGACGCTGACCGTCTTGCTCCATTGACTCGTTCGCTGCCCGGGCTCGCTCGGCCTTCGGCCTATGGTCTAATTCGCGGCTTCCCCAGCCGCTCCTTTGGCCGACGCGTTGGTCGCCGACGCGGTAGATGGCGCTGGGAAAGGATGAAGGATGAGGGATGAGGGAGGAAAAAGGGGTGAGTTGAGAAAAGCGCCTTTTTTGGCTATGATGCTTCGTGCCGAAAGAAGAGCAGATCGTGACGGAAGGAACGGTGACACAGGTGCTCCCAGGAACCATGTTCCGGGTGGAGCTGCCCGGTCGGCGCAATGTCCTCGCGCATATCTCGGGCAAGATGCGCAAGCATTTCATCCGGATCGTGCCGGGCGACAAAGTGGAAGTGGAACTTTCCCCTTACGATCTGACCAAGGCACGCATCATCTTTCGCGAGAAATAACGGCCCGGGTTTGTCGGAATCTTTTAACCGCGGATTACGCGGATGGCACGGATTCGGAAGAAGTCCTGAATCAATTGTCCAATCCCCATCCGAGTCATCCGCGAAATCGCGGTTTAATTCCTCCTCGTCTTTATCCGGGCCCGCTCGACGAAGTCTCGCCCTGCCATCGGCATCCGAGTGATCCGCGGTTTAATTCGTTGCGAATTTTACGTGGCGTAAGCGCAACAAAGACGCGAGTTTCGTTTTAGTTGAAGAGGACTTATGATGACGCATGCGGGCGGTGAAAAAAACGCAGCGAACGCAGCGAAGTAAACGTTCCAAAAAGAATCGACAGGAAAATATCATGGAAGAAAACAAAACTACGACAGGCAGCGGACCGATCCCGGCCGCCGCTGAGAACAAATTCGAAAGCAGCAAGACGCATGTGCGCAAGGCCGCGGAAGACTTGAAGTCCGCCGCTGGCGTGATGGCTGGCGACCTGAAGTCTGCGGCCGGTCAGATGGCGGGCGAGTACCGCGATAAGGCCGAGCAAGTGTGGGACGACGCCCGCGAACGCGCTCGCACTCTGCAGGAAGATGGCGAGCAGTTCGTGCGAGAGAACCCGACCAAGGCGGTCTTTACCGCGCTCGGTATCGGTTTCGTTCTCGGGTTGATTTTCCGCCGCTAAAGATTGGTCCGCATGGCTGGCGAAACGATGCGGTTCCGCAATCCTGCGGGACACGCCGGCTTGCTCCATAATCTGGTCTCGCTGGTTAACACCCTGGCGGGTTTCCTCGAGAGCCGGATCGGTCTCTTCGCCAAGGAATCCAAGACGGCGCTCGTGCACGTTCTCGTGCTCGTGGCGTGCCTCGCGGCCGCAGCGGTGCTGGGACTGTTCGGCTATGTGTTTCTGCTGGCGACGGCAATCGCAGGACTGGCGCACGCGCTTCACGTTTCGTGGATCAAGATCACGCTGGGCGCGGCCGTGCTCCACTTCGTGCTGGCGTTCGTGTGCGTGCTCATCGCGCGCAGCCGTATGAAGAAATCGATGTTTGAAGTGACCGCTCTGGAATTGAAAAAGGATCGCGAATGGCTCAAGAACCTGGACAAGAAAAATCGCTCCACCAATTAAGGCAGGAAGTCGCGCATTCGCGTGATCGCCTCGCGCGCGATTTGAGCGGGCTCCGCTACGAGCTGGATTTTCCGCTCAAGTTTCGCAAATCGTTCCAGCGCCAGACGGTGCTCTGGATCGGCGCCGCCATCGTGGTCGGCGTGATGTTCGCGGTGATGCCGGCCAGAACGAAGAAGATAAGCGTGAACGCCAAAGCGACCGGCAAAAGCAAAGGCGAACATCAGAAGGAAGGAATCCTCGGAGCTGGCCTGGCCCTCGGCGCGCTAAAGCTAGTGGTGACAATGCTCAAGCCGACGATCACCGCGTTCGTCCACAAGAAGATGAGCGGTTATGCGGCAGATATGGGCGCGCGACGCAGCCGCTGAGTTGTTTTAGGTTTTACGCCGGGCGCGGCGGCGCGTAATGATCTTCGGCATCGCGCCATGACCGCACCTTCCACGAAAACCCCTCGCGCGAAAGGGGCGCCGGCTCCCGGGCACGTTGATGAATATCTCGCGATCGGCCAGCAAACCGGCGCCTCCGATATTCACCTCGGCGTAAACGCTCCGCCGCTCTGGCGTTTGCATGGCACCCTTCAACCGATCTGGCCCGATCGGCCCAAACTGACCGCCGGCGAAACCGCGGCGCTGGCGGAAGGATTTCTGACGGACGCGCAGAAGATCCAGTTGAATGAACGCGGCGATGCGGACTTCGCCTACGCCAACAACCTCGGCCGGTTTCGCACCAGTGTGGTCCGGCAACGGCTCGGCATCGATCTGGTTTTCCGCATCATTAACACGCAGGTCCGGACGATGGACGAACTCGGTTTGCCGGAAAGCCTGAAGCTGCTCACGCGATACCAGAACGGCCTCATCCTGGTGACGGGATCGGTCGGAAGCGGCAAGTCGACCACACTCGCGGCCTTGGTCGAACAAGTGAATATCGAACGGCGCGAGCACATCATCACGCTCGAGGATCCAATCGAATACATCTTCGAACCGAAGGGCTGCCACATAACTCAGCGCGAAGTGCACACGCACACGCTTTCCTTCGGCGCGGCGTTGCGCGGAGCGCTTCGCGAAGATCCGGATGTGATCATGGTGGGCGAGATGCGCGATCTCGAAACGATTTCGCTCGCGATTACCGCCGCGGAAACGGGGCACCTGGTTTTGGGCACGCTCCATACCGGCAACGCCTCGCGGACCCTCGATCGGCTGCTCGACGTTTTCCCAGTCGATCAACAGGAACAGATTCGGATCATGGTCGGCGAATCGTTGCGCGGCATCATCAGCCAGCAGCTAGTGCCGAGCGCGGACGGCAAAAGCCGCGTCCTCGCGATCGAGACCCTCACGAACACACCCGCCGTCGCGAACGTCATCCGCGAAGCGAAGACCTATATGCTGCCCGGCATCATTCAGACCGGCAAGAAACAGGGGATGCAACTGATGGACGATGCGCTGCTCGAATTATACAAGCAGGGCGCGATCACCCGCGAGGAAGCCGAAGCCCGCTCCGAACAAAAGCAAACCATGCGAGAGGCTTTGAAAGGATGAAGGAGGAAGGATGAAGGAGGAAATTTCAGCTCTCGCAGCATTCTCGTTTCCGCCTTCCGCCTTCCGCCTTCCGCCTTTCCCCTGATGTCTTATATAGATCAATTTCTCGCCGTCATCGTCGAGCAAGGTGGTTCCGATTTGCACATCGGCGAAGGGCAACCTCCCAAGATGCGACGGCATGGCGACGTGATGCCGATCCGCGCCGAAGCCGTGACGCGCGACGAAGCGGCCAGCATGCTGAGTGAGATTTGCGGGCCGCAGAGCTGGCAGCTTTTCGAGGAGCGCGGCGATCTCGATTTCGCCTACGAGATGGATGCG
>QHBM01000061.1 GCA_003244145.1 Chthoniobacterales bacterium | reverse complement strand
GCCATTGGTCGGGGCTCGGCTGCGTTCTGGCAGCGCAGGCCATCGCGGAGAATGTCCGCGGCAAATTAACCGCGCCGTCTTCGCGCAAGGAATACGTTTCGGAATGGAAAGAATCCCCGATCGACGGCGATCTCGTCAGCCTGCTTCCTTCTGATTCCGCGAAACCGGGTCCGGAAAAGATTTCGGTCCGAAGGGTGAGTGAGAAGGAGAGCGGCGCCGCCGTTCAGCCGGATCAAAATAGTCCGGTCCTTCTTCTCGGCGACAGTCACACGCTCGTCTTCCACGATTTTCTCGCGGAGCGCGCGGGACTGGTGGATCAACTTGCGCAGGAACTTGGATTCGCCCCCGATTTGATCGGCACGCGCGGCTCAGGGGCGACCCCGGTCCGCATCAGTCTCTACCGGCACACTCTGAAAAACGCCGGCTACCTGGCCAACAAAAAAATCGTGGTCTGGTGTTTCGCCGCGCGCGAATTCACGGAAGCGTCGGAAGGCTGGGCGCGAGTGCCAGTCGCGAAATGATCTTGATGCTTGATCCTTGACGCGAGCCGCGATTCGCTGGAAAGCCTTTGCCGTGTCGAATCACCTGAAACAAAGGATGCGGCGATGGTCTATTTGCGTCGCCTTCCTCTTCGTCGCGATCCCACTTTCTGCCTTGAAACTGCAGGCCGTCGAGCCGGCAGCCGCGCCTTCCGAAGGTCTCAAAGTTTTGATCCTTGGCGATTCCCTCGCTCTTTGCGGTTTTGGAAAACGCCTCGACGAAAGATTTCGAAATAATCCGCGGGTGAAAGCGACCTTCACCTACCTCGCGTGCGGGACGAATCCACTGAGCTGGCTCAAGGACCGGCCCTACACAAACATCAAAACGCATTGCGGATTCGTGAGCATGGTATCGACCGTTCCAGACACGTGGGAAGAAACGGAAGACGTTTACGGCATGCGGCGTGGTCACGTCCCGGGCGCGCATCCGGTTCCCAAGCTCGAGGATTTGCTCGCGGCGCTCCGGCCCGACATTCTCATCATGCAAACGGGAACGAATCTATTCGATTTGTTTCCCGATCGCAGAACGGTGATACCGAATCGCCACGGTCCAACGCTCCGGAGTTATCTCGTGCCGTTCATCGACAAGGCGGTGAAAACGCCGTCGCCGTTGCGGAAAATTTACTGGGTCGCGTCGCCCATCTCCGGGAGAGTTTCGAAGGAGATCCAGGACTTCGTTCTCGCGCAAACGCGCGCCGACATTGGAGGCATCGCCGACATCATCGATAGCCGCGAACTGGTTCCCTATCCCTATCACCACATGGAACCGGACAAGGAACATTTCATCGGCGCCGATATGGATCTGTGGGCTGACAAAGTTTTCGACCTGGTGGAGCGCGACTTGGCGCAGCAGCCCTTCGCGTCGCTCAAGCTCTTGTCGGAAAAAGCGCCTGCCATTGCGGTCACGCTGCCAGAACCCACGCCGGTAGAGCGGACCGCGCCGCCTGCCGAAAAACCGAAGGAGCAGTTATTGCAGGTGAAAGCGAAGCTCGTCATGAAGACCGAACCGATCCCGGTAAACGAATTCTTACCGTACCAGGAATTTCTCGTCGGTTACGTTTATGAGATCACCCGGGTCATCGCCGGGCAGTATTCCGAAAACCAAATCCTGGTCATGCATCCCGCCTATATTGGGTTGAAAAAACAAAAGCTCCGCTATCGCATTGGAAAAACTTACAAGCTCCAATTGCACGAATTGGAAGGGACCATTTGGAAAACTGTGAAATCGAAGGATGATTCCGGGTTGATCAACCTGCAGCCTTACATCCGGATCCAGGATGAAGTTAGACACCCTGAGCATGCGCATTAAAAGAAATTGGTCGCCGCTCATTCAATCGGCGCTCTTGCCGGTGGCTTTTATCGTCGGCATCGGCAGCTTTGTCCTTGTGGCCGATGGCAAACCGCGTTCCCAAAAAAGAGCCCCGGACGCACCGCCGCCGAGCGTCCTGATGGTGGGCGATTCGTTGTCGGTGGGGAAATTCGGCGAAGTGGTCCAGGCCCATCTCGCCTTGAAGCACCGCGTGGCCGCATATGCATCATGCGGTTCTTCGCCCGAACATTGGCTGGCCGGCGAGCCCGACTTCTTCACCAAATGCGGTTATCGCCAGCGCACGTCCGACTCCGATATCTACAGCGATTTCGTGAACGGCCGCGCCCCAAGACCGGTCCGGACTCCGAAGCTGGCCGACCTCGTCCGGAAACATAAGCCGACCATTCTCGTGGTTCAGCTCGGGACGAACTGGATGGATCGCTCGCTCACCGACGAGCAAATGAACAGCTACATCGATCGCTTCATCGCGGAAGCGCGGCGCGGGCCGGTGGAAAAGATTGTCTGGATCACGCCGCCCGATTCCTCCCGTTTGCGCAAGACGCAAGGGCGAGTGCATCGGCTGATCCAGATCGCGGCGCGACGGAAGAATTTCGACATTGTCGATTCGCGCACCGTGACCCACTACATCATGGGCAAGACCGGGGGCGACGGCATTCATTATAATAGTGAGGCGTCGGAAGCGTGGGCCCGCGGCATCCAGCGCGATCTCGACGTGAAACTCGCGCTCGGCGTGCGCGAGAAAAAGTTCAGCCAGCTCAGCCGCGACGACGCCGCGGGGAATTGATCACTCGGGTTCGGCGCGCTTTTGATAGCCGCTGACAAATTCCGCCCGGAACGCCGGGAAGGTTCCGTGATCGATCGCATCACGGGCGCGACTCATCAGCTCAAGATAGAAATGCAGATTGTGGAGCGTGATGAGGCGAAGGCCCAGGATCTCTTCCGCCTTGACCAGATGTCGGATATAGCCGCGCGAAAAATCGCGGCAAGCCGGGCAGCCGCAACCTTCTTCCAGCGGCCCCGTCTGCAATGTGAACTCCGCGTTCTTTAGATTAAGCGTTCCGCTTGCCGTGAAAGCTGTCCCGTTGCGCGCCAGCCGCGTCGGCAACACGCAATCAAACATGTCCACGCCGCGCGCGATTAATTCGATCAATTGCGGCGGCGTTCCCAGCCCCATCGCGTAACGCGGTTTGTTTTCGGGAAGGTGGGGTGCGCTCCATTCCACCGCCTGCATCATCTCCGGCTCCGGTTCGCCTACGCTCACCCCGCCGATCGCGTAGCCATCGAATTCCATCGCCGCCAGTGCCTGCGCGCTCGACCGCCGTAGATCTTCAAACGTCCCTCCCTGAACGATCCCGAAAACCATTTGGGATTTCGGATTGCGGATCGCGGAAAGATCGGAGTATTCCGGTTTCCGAAATCCGGTTTCCGAAATCTCTTTGGACCGCTTCGCCCAGCGATGTGTCATCTCCAAACTCCGAGCCGCGTAATCGTATTCGCACGGCCATGGCGGGCACTCATCGAGCACCATCGCGATATCGCTCCCGAGCGTGGCCTGGATCTCCATCGCGATCTCCGGGCTGATAAACGTCGGCGTCCCATCGAGATGATTCTGAAACGCGACTCCCTCCTCCGTGATTTTTCTCAACTTCGCCAGCGAGAAAATCTGATACACGCCGCTGTCGGTCAGAATCGGTCCATCCCAATTCATAAAGCGATGCAATCCTCCAAAATAACGAATCACTTCCATTCCCGGCCTAACGAACAGATGATAAGTGTTCCCGAGAATGATTTGCGCCTTTAGCTCGCGCAGCTCCTGTGGACTGACTGCTTTCACGCTCCCCTGCGTCCCCACCGGCATGAACGCTGGCGTTTCGATCGCGCCATGAGCAGTCGTTAGGCGACCGCGACGCGCTTTCCCCTCATTCTTCAACAGCTCGAACATGCAAGCGCAGCTTCGATTGACCCGTCGCTCACGCAAGCAAATCCGGGGAGCGCACGCTTGGAGCGTGCTGGCCGCCGTATTCTGCGGCGGCGAACTTTTTCGTCGACGGTCTAGAGCGGCGGATCGTCGCGAAAGGCCAAGTTCGTCTCCGCAGAATGCGGAGACCAGCACGCTGAAAGCGTGCGCTCCCCGGATTTGGAATCGCGCGCGGCGGGCTGATCGCAAGCGGACGATGTGTTATGTAGGGCGATGTCGGATCCAGTCTTAAACGCGATCGCCAGCGCCACCGAACTCGTGGTGCGGTTTGGCAACCAGGCGGTGCTCGATCATGCGACGGCAACGATTCTCGAGGGCGAACGCGTTGGTCTCGTCGGACGCAACGGTTCGGGCAAATCGACTTTTCTGCAAATCGCGGCCGGCGTGATGAAGCCGGACGCGGGCGAGTTCAATCAACGCCGCGATCTTGTCGTCGGTTACATGCCGCAGATGTTTGAATTGGAAGAGAAGGCGACAGTCCACGCCAACATTCTCTCCGGCGCCCAACGTATTCTGGATTTGATCGCGGAGTACGAGCTCGCGCCTGCGGAGAGCGCGCGAAGCGGAATCCTGCTCGATCAGATCTCGCATTTTGATGGCTGGAATCTCGAGCACCGAATCAAAAGCCTGATCACAAATCTGCACGCGCCGGAACCGGATCGTGTGGTGAGCAGTCTTTCCGGTGGGGAGAAGCGGCGCGTCGCGCTTTGCCGCGCGTTGCTCGCTCGCCCCGATTTTCTCATTCTCGACGAACCGACGAACCATCTCGATACCGGATCGATCGAATGGCTCGAAGATTTTCTGGCGCGCTATTCCGGCACCTGCCTCTTCGTCACGCACGATCGCTATTTTCTCGATCGCATCGCGACGCGCGTGCTCGAGCTTTCGCGCGGAAAGTTCTTCAGCTACGAAGGCAATTACACTGACTACCTGCTCGCTCGCGCGGAACGCCAGGCAGTCGAGGAGGTGCAGGAGCACAAGCGCCAGAAGTTCCTGAAACGCGAGCTGGCGTGGGTGCGGAAAGCGCCACGGGCGCGGCGAACGAAATCGGTGGATCGGGTCGAGCGCTATTTTGAGATGGCGCAGCAGGGTCCGCCCGAAACGGAGCTGGACGTCGATCTCATCATTCCGCCCGCGCCGAAGTTGGCGAATCGCGTCATTGAATTGCGCGAGGTGGGAATGGAACTCGGCGGCCGCACCTTGTTCCAAAATGTTTCCCTGAATCTCGCGGCGGGCGAGCGGCTCGGCATTGTCGGACGGAATGGGTTAGGAAAATCGACGCTGCTCAAGATCATGCTCCAACAATTGGAGCCGACCACCGGTGTGGTGGAGACCGGCGCACGCACCGAGATCAACTACGTCGATCAAAATCGGCTCCTGCTCGATGACGCGAAGACGGTCTGGGAAGAAGTGGGTGAGGGGAGCGAATACGTGCGCCTCGGCGAGGAGAACATCACGTTGCGCGGATATCTGCGTCGATTCCTTTTCACGGAGGAGCGGATCAACACCAAGATCAATCAGCTCAGCGGCGGCGAACGGAGCCGTGTCCTGCTCGCGAAGATCCTCAAGCGCGGCGGGAATGTTCTCATCCTCGACGAACCGACGAACGATCTCGACCTGGGAACGTTGCGATTACTCGAAGAAGCGCTCGTGGCTTTCGGCGGCAGCGTAATCGTGGTCAGCCACGATCGTTATTTTCTGAACCGGGTTTGCACGGCGATCCTTGCCTTCGAAGGAGAGGGAGTGCTCCGCTACCACGTCGGGAATTACGATTACTACTTGGAGAAACGCCGGGAGCGCCCTGTAGCCGGGGTCGGTGACCCCGGCCTGGTTAAGCGGACAACGGCCGGGGTCACCGACCCCGGCTACAAGAAGGCGAAGCCGCGCAAACTTAAGTGGAAGGAAGAGCGCGAACTCGAAGGAATGGAGGCCGCGATCCTGGCGGCGGAAGATGAGGCGGCGCGACTGCAAGGGCAGTTGTCCGATCCGGATTTTTTTCGGAAAAACGCGGCGGAGTTTCCGAAGTTTGAAGCGGAGCTGCGCGCGGCGCGCGACGCGGTGGCGCGTTTGTATGCGCGCTGGCAGGCGCTGGAGAGTTTGGCGAACGACGTGCCGACGGCTCGTTAGGCCAGCGAGGCCCGAGGCGATATAAAACGAGGACGGTGAGGCGCAGCATGGGCAGATGCGGGCCTGTGCGGGTTGGGTTATGCTTCGGACTCACCAGTTACCTCCTGCCGGAACCTTAGGCCACGCGACGTGAGGTTCGACGCACGGTGGACTGACAGCGCCACCTCATGAAGTTCGATTTTTCCGAAGCGACAAAAAGCCTCCACGAAATGTTTCGCGGTTTACTGGATCGGCTGCCTTACATCGGCGCTGCGCTGGTAGTTTTCGTCATTTTCTTTCTGATCTCGAAAGGCGTGCGCGCGCTCGTTCGCAATCTCGCGGAACGCTCGCGCAAGCGGCGCAATGTCGGCATCGTACTTGGCCGCCTCGCCCAGTGGGTGATTATTTTCGTCGGTCTCCTGGTCGCGCTGGTGATCGCGATTCCCAGTTTCAAACCGGGGCAACTGGTGCAGTTGCTCGGCATCAGCAGCGTCGCGATCGGGTTTGCCTTTCGCGATATCCTGCAAAATTTTCTTGCCGGTATTTTGCTCCTTTTGCGCGAGCCCTTTCGCGTTGGCGACCAGATCCAATACCTCACCTATGAAGGGACGGTGGAGGAAGTGGAGACGAGCGCGACCGTGATCAAGACCTATGACGGCCGCCGCGTGGTGATCCCTAATGGCGAGCTGTTGACCAACGCTGTGACGGTCAACACGGCTTACGCTCATCGGCGGCTCGAGTACGATGTGGGCATCGGCTATGGCGATGACATCGCACGCGCGAAGAAGCTGTTGCTCGAAGCGGTTTCGGAAATCGACGGCATTCTCGATGAGCCTGCGCCAGACGCGATCGTATTCGACCTGGCGTCGCACAGCGTGAACATCCGCTTGCGCTGGTGGATCGCGCCGCCCTCGCGTTCCGATGCGCTCGACTCGCGCGATCAGGTTTTGATGGCCGTCAAAGCCAAGCTGCTGGCGAATGGAATCGACCTGCCATTTCCGACCCAGCATGTGCTCTTTCACGATCAAACCGAGGAGACGGACGGCGATCGCTCCCGTCAGCGCGAAGGCTGGCCCGCGGGTGAGGGTGCGGTGCCGAAATCGCGCAGCGTGGCTGCGGCGATTGAAAATGCCGGACGCGCGCAGACGCAGGATGGTTCGGCAGCCGACGAATGAAAACCTTCCTGAGCGCCATGCTCGAACGGCTTCGCACCAGCTACTGGTTCATCCCTTCGCTGCTCGCGTTGGGTGCGACTGCGCTCTCCTTCGCGACCGTCCACGCCGACACGCTCATCAACGCAAAATGGGTGCGCACGACCGGCTGGATTTGGGCCGGCGGTCCGGAGGGCGCGCGCAACGTCCTGGCCACGATCGCCGGCTCCACCATCACGGTCGCGGGTGTGGTTTTCTCGGTCACGATTGTCTCCCTTACGCTCGCTTCTTCGCAATTCGGGCCGCGCCTGCTCCGCACTTTTCTGAACGACCGCTGGACGCAAATCGTCCTCGGCGTTTTTGTTTCCACCTTTCTTTACTGCCTGCTCGTTCTGCGCACCATCCGCGGAACGGACGCGGCGACTTTCGTCCCTTTTCTTTCCGTCACGGTCGGCCTCCTTTTCGCGGTCACGAGCGTGGCCTTTCTCATCTTTTTTGTTCATCACGTCTCGAACGCGATCCTGGCGGACAACTTGATCGCGCGGGTCGCGACGGAGCTACGCCGGGGGATTGATCGCCTTTATCCCGATGAGGTCGGTATCGGTGAAAACAGCGTAGCGGGGGGAAACGAACACGATCTCCCGCCGCATTTCGAAGAAGAGGCTCAGGCGATCAGCTCAAAGGTCAGTGGCTACATTCAAGCGATTGCGATCGAGAACCTGCTCGCCTTTGCCACGGAAGAAAACATAGTGCTACGCCTCAGCCAACGACCGGGCGATTTCGTCGCGGAAGGCGCGACCCTGGCATTGCTCTGGCCGGGGGAAAAGTCTAACGACGGCATGATTGCCGGCGTTCGCCGCGCCTTTTATTTTGGGAACGAGCGGACCCCGACGCAGGACCTTGAGTATTCGATTGATCAACTGGTCGAGGTGGCGGTGCGCGCGTTGTCGCCGGGAATTAACGATCCGTTCACGGCCATGACTTGCATTGATTGGCTGGGCAGCGCGCTCATCCGCGTCGCGGGCCGGGAGCTGCCGTCCGGGTGGCGCTACGACGACGAACGCCGGTTGCGCATCATCGCGAAGACGAGCGACTTCGCCGGGATGGCGGCCGCTGCCTTTAACCAAATCCGTCAGTATGGGAGCAAGAGCGTCGCCGTCATGCTGCGTTTGCTGGAAACGCTGGCGAAGGTGGCGCCGCATCTCCGGCGCGAGACAGATCGTGGGGTCCTGCGGGAGCACGCGCGCAAGATCCGCGACGACGGCTGCGCGCAGGTGAAGAATCAAAGCGATCGCGCCGAAATCGAGGAACGTTTTGCGATTGCGGAACGAGGGTTGCGCACTGGTAATTAGGTGAATCGAGCCGGACGAACTTCGGCCTAACGAATGACGAAACTTTTCTTGAAGCTTTCGACCGGCCTGGTTCCGCTCCTCTGCACGCTTCTTCTCTCATCCTGTGCGAGCGGTGGCAGATCCGGTGTCGCCTCATCGCGAGAGGCGGGACGTTACAGCCATCAAATGCACAACCGCTTTTACGAAGCCTGGGTGCAGCCGCGTTCGGTTCCAGCGCCGCGGGGAAAAATTTCCGTGCCGGTCGATGTGCAGATCGATCGGAGCGGAAGCGTCCGGCGATTTCATATCGCCAAGCCGTCGGGTTACGCATCGGTCGATCAGTCCATCGGTGACGTTGGTCGTCGCGTCACAAAGGTCGCCCCACCGCCAGTCGCATCGTCGCGCGATCGATTCGATCTCCGAATCTTTTTCGAGCTGGATGTGAAGCGTTAATCGCGTTGGCCCGGCGCTTGAGCGATTCATAAAAGAGAGTTTATTACGGCATAAACGCACATCGTATCGCAAAGCTGGGGCTTATCTTTTCGTTACTCTTCTCGATTTGCGCGCCAGTTAGCAGCGAAGCGCGTTCACGCATTGCGGGTGATCCAGGAGGCCATACCAATCGCGGGGTGCATTACGCGCGCGACAAAAAATACGACAAGGCCATTGAGGAATTCAGCAAAGCGATCGATGCCCAGCCGAAGGATCCGAAGAACTATCTCAATCGCGCCCAAGTTTATCTGCTGAACAATCAACCGAACAAAGCGCTGCCCGATTACAATAAGCTGATTGAGCTAGAGCCGAAGAACGCCGATGCCTATGCGGCGCGGGGGCAAATCGAAATCGACCACGCAACTTACGACAAGGCGATCCAAGACATCAACCGCGCGCTGGAGTTGGAACCGAAGCGGAAGAACCTTCTCCGCTTTCGTGCCTTTGGCTATCTGCGGCAGAAACAGTGGAAGAAGGCGGTCGAGGATTACAACGTCGTGGTGAAAGAGAATCCGAAGGACCTCGAGGCTTGGAGCGGCGCGCCTACGTGCTGCAACAGGCCGATAACTACAACGCCGCGGTCGCTGACTACACCACCCTCATCCAGAGTCGGCCGAAGGATGCGGAGCTATACCGCCGGCGCGGCACGCTCTATCGACTTTCGAAGAACTACGAGAAAGCCGCGGCGGATTTCAGAAAAGTGCTGGAACTGAAACCAAACGACGCCGACGCAGCGGGACGCTTGCGCTACGCCGAGGCGCAGATCCGAAAGCCTCCGTCGCCGCCCACGCACGTCACGCCCTTTCCGCGTCCGACCCCAAAGCCGAATCCGGCGTTGAGTCCCACTCCGACGCGCCAGGGCTGACGCCGTGGTTAGGCGACGGGACCCAAGTGGCGTCGCGGCGATACTCTGCATTGGTCGCCGCTCGCGGAAAACGAAGTCGCCAGAGTCGAAGCGATTTTCGCCGCAAAGGTTGAAGTGGAGTTGCGTAGCACTCGAGACAAGTCGCGCGGCTTTATGCGCGGTGGGGCGGAGTTCGGTGAAGTGGCCAATGCGAATTAGAGGGCGAGCCGGTGCGGACGGCCCATCCAAACTTCCGCGCCCGGTGAATAGTTTGCGCCCACGCATTCGGCGCTTTCCCACCAATTGCCCGTCGAAGCGAGCAGATCATCCGCGGTGACTTCAATCTCGATTGGCGTTTGCGCCCACGGCTCGTGCCAGACTCGGAAAAGACGCCGCCGCCGGCCCCGGCAGGTGAAAGCCGTGTAGCGCTCGAGCAAGAATTCTGTCAATGATTCAGCTTCGCTTTGATCGAAGCCGGTGTCCGGGACCGCCGCGCGGTATTTGAGCCGGCCTTCGTTTGCGCCAACAGTCCCGGCAATTTCGCCATCGTTATAATTGTGCGCGTATCGGAGGTCGCCGAACCGATACGGCAATCCGAAAGTGCACGGACCCAATTGAACGCTCAGCGGATTCGAAAGCCATTCGGCCAGGAAAAAAATGCCGGGCTCGCCGGCGCGGCGGACGTAAGTGCGGACGTTGAGAAATTCGTGCGACGCGATCGGCTTGAAAAGCCATTCGCCAAATGTTCCCCCGATGCGAGGACGCATTCTCAGGAGAGTGAACGCGACGATGCTGACGAATGCGCGTCCATCGCACAGATCGAGTTCAAAGGGAATCTGCCGTTGGAGAAGGTCGGGATCCGCCTCGTAATGGATGAAGACCGCGCGGTTCCATCTGGCCAGAAAAAGAGGTTCGCCGACGTTCGCGAGCATCCGGCGCCGGCCCGCCTCGCTCAACTCCCGGGTGGCGGTCGCGGTCGTCACCGGCAAACTATTTGGAAATGCCGACCATGCGCAGGGCCCTGTCGCCGAGCCGGGCAAGCTTGAGAACGGCGGGCGTCGGCAATTTCTCCAGGCGCGCGTAGGCGTCGCCGGCCAGCTCGAAAAATTCCAGAAGGTCCGTCAAACGTCCGCGAATGTGCGCGTCGGCCGCCTTCGGTTTGCCCGCCTCGGCCAGGCAGTCCCGCAGAACATGGACGGTCGGATCGATCTCCCGCTTTTTTCGCTGGTGCGCGATGGCCCGGAACATGGCGAAGACGTCCTTCATCGATGCGAAGTGATCGCGGCGATCGCCTAGGACGTGAACGATTTTGACGATGCCCCAGTTCTGCAATTCCCGGAGACTCGTGCTGGTGTTCGACCGCGCGATCCCGAGCGTCTCGGCGATCTCATCGGCCGGCAGCGGTTTCTCGGAAAGAAAAAGGAGAGCATGGACCTGGGCCACGGTGCGGTTGATTCCCCAACGGGTGCCCATTTCGCCCCAATGGAGGATGAATTTCTGGGCAATCGGAAAGAGAGTGGCCATAAGTATCAGTCTATTCTGTCTAAACAGAACTAAGAGAAATTGCGTCCGGCGTCAATCGGTCATTTTCGAATCGGCGCGCGGCGGGCACGCCTTGTCGTCGATCGACTCCCAGAGACGGAAACCTTCGAAAATATTGTTGCAGCCTCGCGAATCGTTCCTATATTGCCCGCTCTCCGCATCAGGTGTGTGGGACGATTAGCGCGGCCTGTGCGGTTTTTTTGTCGCCCGGATTACGAAGATCGGGCGGCTTTTAATTTAACGACGATGCCAACTATTAATCAGCTTATTCGCAAGGGACGAAAGAAGGTTTCGGTGAAATCAAAATCACCGGCGCTGAAGAATTGTCCCCAGCGCCGCGGTGTCTGCACGCAGGTCATGACGCGGACGCCGAAGAAGCCGAATTCTGCCCTGCGCAAAGTGGCGAAAGTGCGGTTGACGAATGGCCAGGAAGTGATTGCCTACATTCCCGGCGAAGGACACAATCTCCAGGAGCACTCCATCGTGCTCGTGCGAGGCGGACGCGTGAAAGATTTGCCGGGCGTGCGTTACCACATTGTGAGGGGAACGCTCGACAGCCTCGGGGTTGATGGACGCCGTCGCAGCCGTTCGAAATACGGCGCGAAACGTCCGAAGGCCGCGGGCGAAGCGGCGGCCAAGGAAGCGAAACCGAAAAAATAATTTAGCTCACTAAAAAGTACGGAAACAGAATCACATGTCTCGTCGGCGGAAAGTTTACAAAAAAGAGGAGAAGCTCGACTCGCGTTACGGCAG
>QHBM01000097.1 GCA_003244145.1 Chthoniobacterales bacterium | reverse complement strand
CCGTATCACTGGCTCGTGGCCCTGACCGTGGGCGCGGCGCTCGTCGGCGTAGTGCTTTGGGGCACGATCAGCGGAGCGATGCTGCCTTTCCTGCTCCGGCTTTGCCGACTCGATCCAGCAACGTCGTCTGCCCCCTTCGTGGCCACGATCGTCGATGTAACTGGACTGCTCATTTATTTTAACGTCGCGCTCTACATTCTGCGCGGCACTCTGCTATAGAGGGAAGCGCTTTTATGTTTTCTATTCGCAAATTTCTGGGACACGACGAAAAGTTTTTTGACCTGCTGGAAGCGAGCGCGCAGCAGGCCGACAGCAGCGTGCACCATCTGGTGGCGCTCTTGGTGAAACTGGAGCATCACGATTCGCCGGCGAGTCTGGATGAATTCGTCCACAGCCGGCGCAAAGACAAAGAGATTACCCAGGAGCTGACCGAACAGCTNNGCGCAGCAGGCCGATAGCAGCGTGCATCATCTCGTCGCTCTGCTCGCGAAGCTGGAGCAGCACGATTCACCGCAGAGCCTCGAGGAATTCGTCCACAACCGGCGGAAGGACAAACAAATCACCCAGGAGCTGACCGAACAGCTTTGCAAGACGTTCATCACGCCGCTGGAGCGCGAGGATATCCAGGCCCTCGCGGCGGCGCTCTACAAGATTCCCAAGACGGTGGAGAAAATCGGCGAGCGCATCCTGATCTTTCCGGGCGATCTGCACGGCCGCAGTTTCAAAAAGCACCTGGAGCTGCTCGACGAAGCCGCGGAAACCGTCCTCGCAATGGTGAAAGAACTGCGCAAAGGGACCAACATCGCGAAAGCGCGCGAGATGAATGCGCGGCTCCAAACCATCGAAGGCGATGCCGACAAACTGGAGTTGCAACTGCTCAGCGATCTTTACCACGGCGATGACAATACCAAGCAGCTCATCTTTCTGCGCGATCTCTACGAGCTTCTCGAAAAGGTGATCGATCGCTGCCGCGACGCGGGGAACATCATTCTTCAGGTCGTGCTCAAGTATTCGTAAGCGCCAACGGAAGCACGGCCCATGGTCCTGTTCATCATCGTGGTGCTCGCGGCCATCGCGTTCGAATACATCAACGGCTTTCACGATGCGGCGAACGCCATCGCCACCGTCGTCTCCACGAAAGTCCTGACGCCGCGGCAGGCCATCGCGCTCGCGGCTTTCTTCAATCTCACCGGCGCGCTCATGGGGACAGCCGTGGCGTCAACGATCGGCAAAGGCATCGTCGATACCAAAGTGATCAGCATGACGACGGTGCTTTGTGCGCTGCTCGGCGCGATCATTTGGAATTTGATGACGTGGTGGATGGGTCTGCCTTCGAGTTCCAGTCATGCGCTCATTGGCGGATTGTGCGGTGCCGCGGTCGCATCGGCGAAGGGCGATTGGTCGGTCCTGAAATGGAATACAGGACTGATGCCCAAAGTCGTCGTGCCCATGTTCACGTCGCCGGTGATCGGCTTTCTGCTCGGTGCCTTGTTGATGGCTCTGCTGTTCGCGGTATTGCGGCCGTTTACGCCGCACCTCGTCCAGAAAATTTTCGGAAAAGCCCAGTTGATCAGCGCCGCCTGGATGGCGCACAGCCACGGCACGAACGACGCTCAAAAAACCATGGGCATCATCGCTCTCGCCCTTTTCACCGGCACGAAGAGCGGCGCGTTCAAGGATCTCCCGCCGATGTTCAACTTCCTGCACACGCCGGATTTCGTCGTCGCCAAATGGGTCATCTTTCTTTGCGCCGCGACCATGGCCGCGGGCACGGCCGCCGGTGGCTGGCGAATCATTCGCACGCTCGGCCACAAAATGGTGAAGCTGCAACCGGTACACGGCTTCGCCGCCGAGACCAGTGCGGCCTTGATCATTCAGGTGGCGAGTAATTACGGGATCCCGCTCTCGACCACTCACGTTATCTCCACTTCAATCATGGGCGTCGGCGCGGTGAAGCGTTTCAGCGGCGTGAAGTGGAGTGTGGTCGAACGAATCGTCTGGGCCTGGATCCTGACCCTGCCCGCGACCGGGTTGATCGGATATGTCTTAGCGCGCCTGATGCAATAGCAGCGGCAGTTCCGGAAGCGCACGCGTTCCGGAAAAAACAGACGCGCCAATCAGGTTTTGATCTCGACCCACTCGTTGCGGGCGCGCGAATCAGCCACGGCCTGCACTACCCGCATGTAGCGGTATCCCTCTTCGAAATCGGGGTGGGCATGCACGCGTCCCTTCGATTTCACCGCGGCGACGAAATCGTCCTCGACGTGCCAGCCGCCTTCCAGCTCCGGCGTGATCTCCATCTGATGCAAGGCGCGATCGCCGACTCGGCCGGCGTTAATGACATCCGACCCGAAGTCGTAGGTCATGGTGCCGGCTTCGCCGTAAACTTCGAGGCGATCGCCGGAAGGGAGAGCGGTGATGCCACTAAACTCGAGCACTCCTTCGGCGCCATTGGCAAACCGGCAAAGCACGGTCAGCAGATCGGGCACGATCAATTCGTAACCTTGCCGGATGGCGTGCACGATCTTGCCCCGCGCAAAAACGCCGGTGATATCGCCGAGCCAGCGGTGGAGGACCTCGGTGTAGATGCCGAGAGCGAGAACATTCAGGCCGCTGATTTCGATGCGCTGCCGCCAATGCGCCGGAGCTTCCGCGTTGAGATAGGCGCCGGTGAAACTTTGCAGGCGAATGTGGTGCGGCCGGCCGAGATAATTTTCCGCGAGCAATTTCTTCACGAGAAGATCGCCGCGTAATCCGAACGGCGGCGGGCAAAGCATCGTGACCAGCTCGGGAAATCGTTTCGAAGCCGCCAGCATCTCTTCGGCCTCGGCCCGGTCCATCGCCATGCGGGCCTGGCAGAAAACGTGTTTGCCCGCTTCCAAGGCGGAGACGGTGATGGCCGAATGCATGTAGGGCGGCGTGCCGATCCAAACGACGTCGATTTCCGGAATGGCGAGCAGGTCCGCCCAATTTTGCATCGGCGTGGCGTGCGGCGCGTGTTCCTTACAAAACTTTTCGGAGCTTTCGTAGGTAGAATTCGAGACCGCCGTGATTTCCACGTCGGAATGCTTCTTCAATCCGGGCAGGTGGCGGTTGCGAACAATGTCGCCGGCTCCGATGATCCCGACCCGCAGCTTCTGGTTATTGGTTTTGGCCATGTGACTCAATTAGCGATTTAAAGGTTTTGCGAATGGGGGAGCGAGCTTTTCCGAATCGATAAAAGGCCGATTCACTATTTCGTCCGGCTCCTGAACTTACCTTTGACTCTCGCGCGAGAGTCGCGTTCAAGATTCGCTTGACCCACTGGGCCGGGCGCGCCAGCTTACGCACTCTTTCGAGGTCGTTATGTCAAAAGTCTGCAGTATTACAGGGTCAAAAGTCACGCGCGGGAGCATTATCCATCGTCGCGGTATGGCGAAGAAAAAAGGCGGCGTGGGCCGTCACGTGACGAAGAACGTTCCGCGCACTTTCAGCCCGAACCTGCACGAACGCCGCATCTGGGTGCCCGAGCTGAAGAAGTTCGTGCGCATTCGGGTGACCGCGCGCGGAATGAAGACGCTGAACAAAAACGGCGCCTACGTCACGCTGAAAAAAGCGGGCCTGGTTCCGGCTTAGTCGGCGGATTTTCCCGCCGGGTAGCGCACGCGTCTCGCGTGCTGGTTTCGGCGTCTCGCCGAAACCATCTTCCGGAAAAAGTTCGCGAACCCGAGACGGCTTCGCCAGCACGCGAGACCCGCGCGCTACCCAGGCAACAGCGAACGCTAGAGGCCAGGCGAATCCACGGCGGTCGCGACCGCTTCGGGCGACTCTTTCGGAGCAGACGTTTCCGCCGCTTCCTCTTCTGCTGCGACTTCGCTTTTCGTTTCTTCAGCTGGCGCCGCTGCGTCAACGGCTGGTTCAAGCGACGCCGTTTCGATGTTTTCCGCCGGTTTTTCCGTGGTCTCACTCGGCGGAGCGGCCGGTGGTTTGGTCCTGGGCAAATCCAGCGAGCCGTCGTTAAACTCAATCACGTAACCTTCGCTCACGAGCCAGCGAAGATCGGAGGCCAGCGTCAGCTTCGCGCGGTCGAGATCGGCGGGCTCCGCGCCTGCGGGCGCCAATTGCTCGGCCAATTGTTTGCGATTGATTCCCGGAGCCGCCGAGACCTTTTCCAAAATCGCGTTGATCGAAGCCGAGACGCCCGCCCGCTCGTGTCCGAAGACACGCGCCCGGATCGGCGAAACGAATAGCATCCCGCGGCGATGCCGGAAGATATTTAACCCGGCCTGACGCAATCCCGCCGCCAGTTCCTGCATCATTTTCGAAGGCGACCGCGTTTCCTGCGACCAGGCGTCTTCGATCGCGCGGCCCAAGGCCCGATCGGGCAAGCGCCGGCTCAGGACGCCGCTGATCGTCAGCTCGTTCGCGCTCCGCAACAAACCGGGCAAATGCGTTTGGCGAAAATGTCGCTCGGCTTCAGCCGCATTCGGAAAAGTGAGCGGTGGCTCCCCGGTCTTCGCCACATAAGTGGTGACGCTCCGCGCCTGTTCTTTCCACTGCTCCACCACTGCCGGATCGCTCACGATCTCGATCTGC
>QHBM01000111.1 GCA_003244145.1 Chthoniobacterales bacterium | reverse complement strand
CCGTCACCGCGGCGGTCGAGATTTTGGCGCCCCCGGAATCTTTCGGCACGCGCAGAAGAATTGCGCCCCCCGCCAGATCGACCGTGCGCGATCTTTCGTTAAAACTGAAAATCGTGTTCGCTCCCAACCGCGCGATCGTGAGATCGCCGAAGGTGAGCTCGGCTCGCGACTCCGGTCCGGTCCGGACCGCGGTGTCTCCTCGTACACTATCTTTCAACGAAGCGGGTCGCGGCGCTCCCTGCCCCGGAACAATCTTCACGTCGTTGATCACCTGCGTGACGCTGGCTTCTCTCAGAACGCTGCCGACGCCGCTCGTTGCACTCGCCGCAGTCGCGTTGAGCGAGAGCCCGATCAATTCTCCCGCAAGAATGCACGCCAAAGATTTGAGAGCCGTTTTCATTTGTCGCTAAAACTTGAAGTTCAGTGAGAGCGCCCCTCCGATGTTAGCCACCTTGTAGTCGAAAACGCTCTTGTTCGATTGGCTCCACGCGAACGTGCTCGCCGCGCTCGCCGAAAAACATTTTGTCACCCGGTAATTCGCGCTGATGGCCAGAATTTCGCTCACGTCCGTGCGATCGGTGCTGGAATAATCGCGCACGAAAATCCGGCCGACCGCATCGACCGAGAAGGAGCGGGTAAGACTGACCGCGTAACCGGCATAGAAATCGAATTCATGCCGGCGCGGCGCGGAAGGCTCCGCGTGCACACTGATATTCGCGTCCGTGCCTAACGAGAACTGCTGCGCGCGCCCAATTCGGAACGGGAGCTCGGCATTGAGGAAGATCGAATGATTCGAAAAGAATTCGTTGAAGCTATTGGAAAAGGTCAGGCGGTTATAATCGTATTCGCCCCGCAGCATCAGGTTGTGCAGCGTCGGCAGGATATAGACGAGGCCCGCGCGGAAATCGAAGCTGCCGAAGTTAAGGCCGCTGAAGCGATCGTAATAAAAGGACTGCTGCTGCACGGTGAACGAACCGAAAAAAGTGCGGGTGAAGCGCGGCGCGTAGGTCACCGCCGCCGCCGGGGCGAAGAGCAGATCGCCCTGCTCGCCGCTGTGCGCGAGGGCCACGTTCGTCGTGTAATAAAACGGGGTCGCGACCGAAACGCTAAACGGCTCGTAGCGCTCCACCCGTTTGAGGATCTCCTGTTCGCCCAAGTCCCGGTCGTTAGGGCTGGCTACGGCCTGGCCGTTGTCCACGCCATTCTCGAGCGAGTACGGGTCGCCATGCATGAGCGACTGGTTGCGCAAAAGCTGCGCGCGATCGACATCCTGAGTGACCGGCGTTTGGGCGTTAGCCGGACCCGGGGTCGCGAAGAGAGCGCCGAGGGCAAGCAAACCGGCGGCAAAATAAAGACGGAAAAACATGGAAGTGCCACGCATGAAGCACGTCCAGTTGTGACGCCACCGATTCCAAGGGTCAAGCTGTTAAACCGCGAAGAGACGCGATCTCAGCGTTTACAATTGCAACAAACTGCGCTGCCACGGCGCTAGCAGCGTCGCGCTTCGGCTCTCGTCCGCGGCGACGGCATCGAGCGCGCCGCGTGGCGCAATGAAAGAAGGCTCCAAGCCATGCTCATCTGCCACGGCATCGCGCCGGCGCCTCAAGGCTTCGGCCGCGCGTTCCATCGCCGGAGTCGGCCGCACCCCTTTTCGGCGAAGCCGGACCGGCCATTCGGACTCGGGCAACGCCATCCCTCTTTCCCCCGCGGCGCGGAAAGCCTGGCGGCGGCGCGCGGAAAAATGCCGATGATCGGGCACTTCTCCAGCAACGAAAGCTTCGGCCGCGCGCAACAAAAAATGATTCTGCAAAATGTGGAAGGCCGGCCGGTCCGTGGCTTGCGCTTCCTTCTCGCGCCACTGCCACAACTCGCGCAGCACCGCTGATGCTCGAGGACTCAGCTTCCCCGCGCCGGTGATGCGCCACACTTCTTCTTCATCCCGCACCCGCTGCACCGATGTTTGTTCGAGCCCGCGCTGGCAGGACTGCTGAAACCATTCCAGTCGCCCCCGCTCGCGCAATTCCGTCTCCAGCTTTTCCGCCAGCGGCAAAAGATAACGCGTGTCGTTTATGGCGTAGTCCGCCATGTGCCGGGGCAGCGGCCGCTGCGCCCAGTTCGCCTTCTGCGAACCCTTCGTCAGCGCGACGCCAAAATAGCGCTCGACCAGCGCGGCCAGGCTGAAGGCGCGAATCCCGAGCAAACGCGCTGCGATCACCGTATCGAAAATGCGGCTCGCGGTGAAATCGAGGGCGCGGCGCAGGAGGCGCAGATCAAAATCGGCGCCTTGGAGCACGATCTCTTTTTGCGCCAGCGCGGCCGCGAGCGGTTTTAAATCGAAACGGGCGAGCGGATCGACCAGGTAGTCGTGCCCCGGAATGCTGATCTGCACGAGACAGAGTTTTTCGAAATAACAATGCAGACTGTCGGCTTCGGTATCGACCGCGATGCGATCGTACCGCTCCAATTGCGGAATCAATTCGGCGAGCTGGGAGTCGTTGGCGATCATCTCAATCCGCTCAAGAGCAGCTCCGCGTTGGTTTTCGTTGCGTTCAAATTGTCGATCAGCTTTTCCATCGCTTCGATCGGCGGCAGCGCGGCCATGGCTTTGCGCAACACCTGCACCCGTTCCCACTCCTCGGGATGATAAAGCAAATCCTCGCGGCGCGTCCCGGATTGCAGGCAATGGATCGCGGGATAAAGGCGCTTCTCCACCAACCCGCGATCGAGATGCAGCTCCATGTTCCCCGTGCCTTTGAATTCCTCGAAAATCACCTGGTCCATTTTGCTTCCGGTATCGACCAGGCAGGTCGCCAGGATGGTGAGGCTGCCGCCTTCCTCGCAATTGCGGGCCGCGCCGAAAAACTTTTTCGGTTTCAGGAGCGCCTTCGCTTCCACGCCGCCCGACATCGTGCGACCTTTGCCGGGCTGGACAGAATTATAACCACGCGCCAGCCGCGTGATGCTGTCGAGGAGCACGACCACGTCTTTCTTTTGCTCCACCAACCGCTTCGCCCGCTCGAGCACCAGCTCCGCCACTTCGATGTGTCGCCGCGAGTTTTCGTCGAAGGTTGAATTGTAAACGTCGCAATCCACCTCACGCTGCAAGTCGGTCACTTCCTCCGGCCGCTCGTCCACCAGCAGAATGATTAAAATGATCTCCGGATGATTCACCCGGATCGCCTTCGCGATTTCCTTCAATAAAATTGTTTTGCCGACTCGCGGTGCCGCCACGATCAAGCCGCGTTGTCCGCGGCCAAGCGGCGTCAGCAGATCGACCGCGCGTGCGCTGATCGAATTCGTTTTCGAATTCTCCAGCATGATCCGGCCTTCCGGAAAAAGCGGCGTCAAATTGTCGAACGCGGTCGGCTCCGTCCATTCCTCGGCCGGGATGCCTTCTATCGTCGTCACCTCGTCGAGCATCAGCATTTTTTCCCGGTCACGCGGCAGACGCAATTGGCCGCTCAATTTCTGCGCCGGTCGCAAATGATACTTCCTGATGAAATCGCGCGACACACCGACGTCTTCCGGCACCGGCAGAAAATTGAGCCGCGGCCAGCGCAACACCCCAAAGTTATCGGCAACCGGATCGAAAAAGCCGCGGGCCGTGACCGGAATTCCCAGCCCGAGCGCGGTCCGGATCAGGTCGAGAATCTGGTGGTGACGCGAACGGCCGGGATGCACCCGCAATTCAAAATCGTGGCAAAACTTTTCGATTTCCGCCGGGCCGAGCGCTTGCAGTTCGTTCAGATCGAGCGACGCGGGCAGATCGATTGGCTCGCTCGTCGCCACCGGTGTCGTCTCGGCCGTTGTAGCTGCCGCCGTCTCCGTTGTAGCTGCCGCCGTCTCGGCGGCAGACTCGACTGGCGTTCCCGGTTCAGTCTGGATTGAATCGTTCTCGTCCATTATTCGTTCACGGCTTTCGGCCCCAGACCGCGACCAGTTCAATGCCAGACTTGCTCTCGATCGAGCCGAACCCCGCGCGCCGCAGATATTCCTTTAATTCCTCCGGCGTCGAGCATTCGCCCATTTCGGGAACTCGTTCCTGTGGAGGAATGCGGCGGTGCATTTGAAAAATCTCCCAGCCCGCTTCCGAGCACAGATTGACGGCATCGACATAGAGTTTTCCGCCCGATCGCAGGACGCGAAACGCTTCCTCGATGTAACTGTATCGGTCCCAGATCGAGAGATGCGGGAAGACCACGGTGCAATAGACGACATCGATCGAATCATCCTCGATCGGCTTGAGGTCAAAGCCCGATAGTTCGACAAACTCAACGTTGTTCAGTCCGCGAAGATTCTCGGCAGCGAACTTCAACATGTTTGGCGACACGTCCGCTCCGATCCATCGCCGGCAATGCGCGGCCAGTTGCTTCCCCACCCGCCCGATGCCGCACCCAATTTCCAGGACCACGTCCTCCCGACCGATGCCGACATTCTCGAGCAGGAATTGCGTGGTCGCGAGTCCGCTTCGCTCCAGCTCGGTTTCATCAGCCGTGGCCGCGACACTGATGCGCGCGCTCGCGGACGACTGCGAATTGGCCGTCCACGTCTCTTTGTATTCACTCCGCTTAAACGTCACGCCGTCACTCCTTGCCAAAGCCCGATCAGTAATCGGGCCTGCGCCACCAGCACCTCGCGCCCGCCGTTATTCCAAACCACGTGATCGGCCCGGCTGATTTTTTCCGTGAGCGGCATTTGCGCGGCGATCATTTGTTCGGCGGCTGCTTTCTCCAGCCGCGTGCGAACGAGGAGCCGTTCGAGCTGCACGCTGGGCGAGCAGGCCACGACCACGACGCGATCGCACAAGGTTTCACCACCGGTTTCATAGAGAAGAGGAATGTCAGCAAAAAAAAGATCGGTAGAGTTGCGCCGGCTTTCGGCTTGTTGGCTCCACTGACGGCGGATGCGCGGATGCAGGATTTGCTCCAGCGCGCGTTTCTTTTCCGCGTCGGCGAACACTATGGTGCGAATCTGCCCCCGGTTCAAGTGCCCGCTCGAATAAACCGCCGTCCCAAATTCCTCTTCGATCAGTCGCCTCACCTCCGAGTCCTGATCCGCCAGGTCGCGCGCGGACTGGTCCGCGTCAAAAAATGTCGCGTCGGGCGCGAGTTCCCGCAGGCACTGGGAGAACGTTGTCTTCCCCGTGGAAATCCCACCCGTAATTCCGATCACTGGCATGCGCTAGATATGAACACCTCTCGCTTCGCTGCCGCAACGCTGAAACCCTCGTTCCGCTGCGGACAAGATCAGCGACGGCTACCGGGCGTGGAACCCATCTGATTGCGGTCGCGGAGTTCCGACGTGTGGCATCCAGCCTGCTTTCTACCGGTATCCAATGAAAAGCAAGGGGCTCAAGGGAGGCTTTACGTTAGTGGAAATCATGATCGTGGTCGCGGTCATCGCTGTCCTGGCAGCATTGGCCGTTCCCGGTTTTCTTCGCGCCCGCAAGCGATCTCAAGCCACTCGGGTAAAGAACGATCTCCGCTTGATCGACAACGCGATTGATCTTTACGCCATCGAGAAAAACAAGAGCAGCGGAAGTCCCGTGGGTGTTACAGATTGGAGCGTGTATGTGAAGAAAGGGACGGCCCTTTACAATACGGGCAGCGACATCCTGGGAAATGCATATGGGTTGCAAACGATCGATCGGCTTCCGAGCGTGCCTGCTGCGACCTACAATGCGCTCTCCGACGTTGCCGGTCCGGGATTTTTTGCGCCCTACCTGACGCCGGGTGCGGCACCCTCAGCCACCCCTTGCACTCAAGGCCAGTGCGGCGGCGACAACAATTAGTAATCCCATCCACTCGGCAACTGCGGGGAAGACGGAGTGCAGCCCGCGGACGAAAAAGCGCTGACGCAATGATTCGGTTGAGGAGCGCGTCCTTACGGCCATCTGGCGCCCCGCACGTTCCGGCGCCGGATCGCGTACAAGAGGACAAAAAGGGAAAGCGCGAAAAGGAGCCAGCTCCCGTATGAATTGAGGGCCCCTACCAAACCCATGATTCCTAACATGATTCGGGCGGTCAACGGCATCTTGCCGGATGAAACCCCATTGATTGAAAAAAGTTTTGAAATCTGCGCGGCCTAAGCCGCCGCCTATCGCCGAACCTCGTAACGAAGCCCCACCATGCCGCTCTTGTAGGCTTTCACCTCCGCCAGATGGAGGGCGACGTCTCTGTCGAGCTTGTCGAAGAATGGGATCCCGTCACCAATCAAGATCGGCAGGATCGAATAACGAACTTCGTCGGCCAGCTTGAGACGAAGGCATTCGGCGGAGACGACACCGCCTCCCACAAACCAGATGCTATGGAACGCAGGCCGGAGACGCCCATTCACGAACTGCGCGAGATCGCCCGAATGAAACTCGACGGTATCCCGGGTCCGCGGCAGCTCGCGACTTGTGAGAACGAAGGTGGTTTTGTCTCCGTACGCCCAGCCCAACCCCCGGGCTTCAAAACGAAGCGCGGTCTCATACGTTCGTGATCCCATGACGTAGCAATCGATCGTCTTGAGAAACGCCTCGACGAATCCCGGGTCCATGGTCTCCCCGTCGGCGAACTCGTCTGAGGTCTCCATCCAGTCGACGCGCCCGTCTTTTCGAGCGATGAAGCCGTCGAGACTCGCCACCATGTGGATCGTTACCTGAGAATTATTGTTTTCCATCGTTTCGCCGTGCCCGTTGAGTGCGACGAGCCCACCTGACGCAAACAAGATGAGGCGCCGCGAGCGACGACGCGCGTCGCTGCGGCATAGGTAAACGAAATCATGAGAGAACTAGACATAACGACGGATCGAGGTCGGCTCCATCGCCGCTTGGTTAGGCCTTTGTTCTATTACTTGGTCTTAAGTCCGTCACGAAAAGCGATGGATTCTAATTCGACCCGGACAGCGTCTTCGATTGGGATAACGGGACGCGCCTCAAAGACAAATGCGGGCAGCATCGAGCAGAACTTGTGGACCATCGTGGGATCATCGCAATCCAGCATCATATAGCCTCCCCAGTCTCCGACTCGGATCACAAACAGCTCGATCTTGAAATTATCTGGCGCCTTCCATTGAGTGAAAACCTCCAGGATGCGCTTTTGCGCATTTTCATATTCGACAGGGGAGCCCTGCGGGCGTTCGGACCAGGTCAGCATGTATTTCATGTGTGTCTATTCTATTGGGTTGATGTGATAGGACAACATTTGCTTCCGGTGGCTAACGGGAGCGAGAGCGCATCGCCCCCAGTGCAAACATTTTCATAATCTCAAAAAGATAATCGCAGGGCTTCCCGTTGTCAGCTTCATTGATCGGTTAGGCTTCGGCACTGCGGCTGAGATTTCCGCGCAACAATACGGACATCATCCACAGAAAAAGAATTGCATTGGCAATATGTGGCACTCGGCGAAACCAAAAACTGGTTATACGCAAACGCTCTATCAGCGGCAGCGACAAGCCGTCCGCACTCAATTGCCCCTGGATCGACAACTGAATGGTGAACGTGGAAATCCAAACGACCAGCTGCAACACGATAGCCAGCCAGACCATCCACCGTGGAATAGATGCCGGTCGAAACCAAAGGAGGAGAATTGTCAATATGGTCGCGACGACCATCGGAATGACCATGTAGCCGACGATGAGAGGGGTGAGGGCTCGGTGATAAGCGCGGAACTCGTTCGCCCCGATCAAAGGCCAGATCGGGTAGTTGACGAAGCTTTCCACGGAGGCTGCCCCCATCCCATAGAACACCAGAGCGAAGGTAATCAAAAAGAGCCAGAAAGAAGTTTTTGGTGTTGTTTGCATAGAAACCGCCTTCATCCAACAAAAACTCTACCTCTTACGAACTTGTCCTTGACCTAACCACATGTCTGCATCGCCTAGATGACATGTAGAGAGT
>QHBM01000164.1:207-4967 GCA_003244145.1 Chthoniobacterales bacterium | reverse complement strand
GCGTTTCACGAAATCGACGATTCGTTCGGCCTCGGCCACGGAATTATTCTTGGCCAGGGTCCCGACGATAACGCTCGCGCCGTCGAACAAAATGACAGACGGCGTGATGCGTTCGCTTTCGGAATTGGGGATGATTTGCGGTTTGCCGTAGGCATCGATGTGCGCCACCGCGCAAAAGGTCGTGCCAAGGTCGATTCCAACTACTTTTCTTCGAGTCATGTGTGGGTCTGCGTTTTGGTTAAAGGAGAAACACAGTTTGTCTTCAGCGTATGTGCAATTTTCATGCCCCGTGCCAGAGGCAAAATTGCGTAGTTCCGCCGCTGAAGAAATGACGTTGCGGCCTAGCCGAAACGCTTCGCCACCACTTCTTCGGGCCGCAAAACCTGGTCGCGCCAGAGAAAGCCGCGTCTCACCCGCATCACGATCCGCCCGTCGTCTTCCGCAAAGTCAGCCGGTTCGTAGCTCACCACCCGATGCAAAGCGCGTTCCACCATCTCTTTCGGTTCGATCTCGCTCACCTCCATCCGGTGCAGGATTTCCAGCAGCGAATGGGTCGCATTTTCCAAATTATCGCGCCATTGCGTGAGGACGCCGCGCTTGCCTTCGCTCCCCTCCACCGCCGTTTGCAACTGCGCCGAGAGGACGCTCAAATCGTCGAACAAAATCACGAGATCGCGAATGAACGGTTTCTGGAGCGATTCGTGCAGGAAATTGTCGCGATACCTGATCAACTCCTCGTGCAAGGAATCGAACAGCCGCTGGTTGACCGTCTCGGTGCTGCGGAGCGCGATCATGTGCTCGTCCATCTTTTGAAACTGCTGCGCCAGGTCCATTGGCTCCTCGCCGTCCGGCTTTTTCAGGCGTTCGGCCACGCTTTCCTCCAGCGCGGACATGCGTCCGTTCAAGGCGCGAAATTCCTCGAGGATTTGCGCAAACTGCTCGGCGCTCTCGGCGCTCGATTCCCGCGAATTGGCCGGCAGCGTTTGCTCCGCCTCCGCGCTCAATTGCTGCATGGCCGACGCGAATTCGTCTGTGATCTTAATTTCCATCGGTGTTTTCATTCGACAGCTTTGTTTCCAAAAAATTTGCGGATCGCCTCCACCAGACCAGGGATATCGTGCCGGCGCGCTTCCACCGCGATCTCGAGCCCGCGCTCACGCGCCGTCTTCGACGTAATCGGGCCAATGCTCGCGACCTTCATGTTGATCGGCCACGGCAAACCGAGCGCCAGGAAATTTTCGACTGTGGATGAGCTGGTAAAAGTGATCAGATCGGCGCCTTCCTCCAATAAACGGCGTCGCGCGCCGAAATCGTCGCGCGTTTCGGGGACCGTGCGGTAGGCGAACCCTTCATCCACAATAGCTCCCAAAGCCGTCAACTCCTTGGGGAGCAAATCTCGCGCCTGTTCCGCGCGCGCGAGAAGAATCCGCAGATTTTCCACGCCGCCCTCTTTCCGGAACTCACGCACGATCGATTCCGCCACGAATTCTTCGGGTTGCAAATCGACATGCAGACGAAACTCTCGCACGCGTTGCGCCGTCGCCGGTCCGATCGCGGCGATGCGCGCGGGACCAATTTCCCGCGCGTCGTCGTAGAGTTTGTAGAAGAGATCGAAGAAGGCGGTGACGCCGTTCGGACTGGTGAAGATAATCCAATCATACCCGTGCGCGTCCTGGACCAGCTCGGCGAAGGCGCGCAGATCGCTCGGCGGTTCTATGCGAATGGTCGGCAGCTCGATCACATCCGCGCCGAGTGTGCGCAATTGTTCGCTCAGGACTCCGGCTTGCGCGCGCGTTCGCGTCACCACAATTCGCTTGCCGGAAAGAGGCCGGTCTTCAAACCAGTTCAGTTCCTGGCGCATCGCGACCACGTCGCCGAAGACGGCGACCGCCGGCGCCGTGAACTCCTGCTCGGTCACGCGCTGCGCGATGTTGCTGAGATTTCCAACCAGCGTTTCCTGACGGCCGGTGGTGGCCCATCGAATCAGCGCCACCGGCAAATCCTCGCGCATGCCGTTCGCTCGCATTTCGCGGGTGATCGCTTCGATTCGCTCCACCCCCATCAACATCACTTGCGTGCCGCCAAGTTTTGCGAGCGCAGCGAAGTCGATCGAGCTCGCGGATTTCTCCGGATCTTCGTGCCCCGTGAAAAAAATAACGTGCGAATTCTGGCCCCGATGTGTGACGGGAATTCCGGCGTAAGCCGGTCCCGCGATCGCCGAGGTGATGCCCGGAACGACGATGAATGGAACCTTCGCCGCCGCGAGCGCCTCCGCTTCTTCCCCGCCGCGGCCGAACACAAACGGATCGCCGCCTTTCAGCCGAACGACCTGTTTTCCTTCGCGCGTTTTCTCGAGGAGAAGCGCATTGATTTCGTCCTGCGTGAGCGTGTGCGCGCCCGCCTTCTTGCCCGCGAAAATCAGTTCGGCGCTCTCCTGCGCCCAGCGCAACATCTCAGGATTGCAGAGGTAATCGTAAACAATCACCTCCGCCTGCTCGATGCATTCCTTCGCCCGAAGCGTCACGAGCCCGAGATCGCCCGGGCCTGCGCCAACGAGGAAGCATTTCCCTTTTTTCGTTGTTTCAGCCATTGATCGATTCCCAAAGTCGCTGCGCCAGTTGCATCGCGGACTTTGCCTCACCCTTCACGCGCGCGGAGCGCGGTTCAATTCGCTCCGGCTCGAAAATCTGAACGCGCACCGTCATCATGGATTCGGTGATCGTGGCCAAAACGCCTACGGGCGAACCGCAATCGCCCTGGAGCAAACGCAGAAATTCGCGCTCGGCCTGCAAACACAAAAGCGTCTCCGCATGGTTGACGCTATCCACAACTCTCTTCGCGTTGTCGTCGTCGCGCCGGACTTGCAGCGCGATCACGCCCTGACCTCCGGCTGGGAGAAATTCTTCCGGCGGAAGAATCTCGACCGAGAGCAAACTCCCCTCGAAATCGAAGGAGCCGCCGGCAACATCGTGGCCCAACCGTTCCAGGCCGGCGCGCGCGAGCACGATCGCGTCCCAGTCGCTGCCGAGCAGCTTGCGCAAACGCGTGGGAACATTGCCGCGCAGATCGACCACACTGATGCCGGGATACTTCCATCGGAGCTGGTGCTGCCGGCGCACACTGCCGGTCGCGACGACGGCCTTGCCGCGCGATGACCCCAATCCGCCGGGAGTTTTGCTAATCAGGAGATCATCCACCGCCGCGCGCGGTAAGGCGCCGTGCAACTCCAATCCCGCGGTCGCGTCGCTGGGCAAATCCTTTGCGCTGTGAATCGCGATATCGATTTCGGCGGCGAGCAAGGCCCGCTCGATTTCACCCGTGAAAAGTCCTTTGCGCCCCGCCCGCGGATCGATTGGTTCCGACTTCCGCTCGTCTCCGCTAGTTTTGATAATCTCCGTCTTGATCTCCAGATCGCGATGGACGCGCTGCAATGCTTCTGCCACCAAGGCGGTTTGAGCGCGCGCGAGTTCGCTTCCGCGCGAGCCCAGAACAATCCGTTGTGAATTCTCGGCGCTCATAGAGCGCCTACAGTTCGGAAGCGCGCAGCGAAGCTTGATCCAGAGCGCCGGGAATGGCCGGTGTCGCGATCTCACCGCGGGCGCTGCCCAATCGCTCGCGAAATTCCGCCACATGTTCCGCGATAATTTCCTCACCGGCCGCGATCTGCTGCCGGCGCATCGCCAATGATTGTTGCGCGATCGATTGCAATGAATCGATGTCGTAAAGATAGACGCCGTCGAGTTCGTTCACCTCGGGCGCCACGTCGCGCGGCACCGCGATATCGATAATGAAAAGCGGACGATCCGAGCGTTCGCGAATCAGCGGTGCCAGGATATCCGGAGTGAGCAACGGCTCTTCCGCGGCGGTGGAGGAAATGAGAATATCGACCTCGCCGCATTGCGCTGCCCAGTGATGAAACGAGACGGCGCGGCCGCCTACCAGCGCCGCCAAATTCTCCGCGCGCTCGAACGATCGGTTGCTCACGCGGATATCCGCCACGCCACGGGAACTCAGCGCTCGCGCGGTGCGCTCACTCGTTTCGCCCGCGCCAAGAATGAGCACGCTTCGCCGCGTCAGATCTCCGAAAATTTTCACCGCGAGATCAACTGCAACCGATCCGACGGAAACGGCGCCACGCGTGATTTCGGTGCTGCTTCGCACTTGTTTCGCCACGCGAAAGGCCCGCTGAAAAAGACGATGCAAGAGCGGTCCAGCGCTCCCGGATTCGCGAGCATTCGCGTACGCCTTTTTCACTTGTCCGAGAATTTCCGTTTCGCCGATCACCATCGAATCCAGGCCCGCCACTACCCGGAAAAGATGACGGACACAGGCTTCGCCTTCGTGCCGGTAAAAGGCGTGCGCATCGTCCGCGGAGGCCACGCCTTCCCGGACCAGGCGCCGCAAGATTTGGTCGGTGGCGACGGGCGCGCCGGCCGAACCATAAATCTCCACCCGGTTGCAGGTGGTCAACAGCAGCGCTTCGTCGCATCCGCACTCGGCCCGCCACACTTCCTCGGATCGCGGCGCGGCGTAGCGCTCCCGTGTTTCCACGTTGGCGGTGTGATGGCTGATGCCGACGCAGAAGAGATTCATCACATCGGGCGGGGTTGCGAAACGAAGTTAATGGCCCACAAGACCGAGAGGGCCGCGCTGAAAGCGAGAACGCAGAGCGCGGCGATCCGTTTCGGCGCGAGCCGGTGCAAATGCCGCCCTTGAAGGATCGCGGCGTAGAAAAGCCAGACGGCAAAGGCGCAGATCAT
>QHBM01000164.1:0-175 GCA_003244145.1 Chthoniobacterales bacterium | reverse complement strand
CGCCGGTAAAAAATCCGGAGATCAGCCCGGCGGTGTAGAGGGCGAAACCAAGCCAGAGCAGGCGCGTTATCGCCGCGAAAAGATTGGTCAGTGGAGGCAGATGGTAAAAGACCGAATGCAACTGATGCGTCTTCAGTTGCCGTTCCTGGACGAGGTACATGATGCCGGCGACGCA
>QHBM01000147.1 GCA_003244145.1 Chthoniobacterales bacterium | reverse complement strand
CTCGCGCAACGCCTCCCCGACAAACGTTTCTTCCGCAAGGAAGAGCTCGACCAGTTCTCGCGCGCCGAGCTTTTCCAGGTTCTCGGAGCGCGGATTGCGTTGCTCGGTCAGCGCCGCGGAAAGTTCCGCGACATCTCCTTCCCGCGTTCGGGCGGGCGTTTCGATTCGCCCTTCGGTTTCCGCGGCCAGCCAGGCGGCGCCAAACTCCGGCGATTGTTCGCTCATCGCGACGCGGGCATCCGGCATATTCTTTTTCAATTTGCGCCGGTAGGCGTGGGTATAAATCGAATCGCGCTGAAACAGGCCGCCCAACAACATGACTTTCGGCGCGAGCAAATGCAGGCGCGTCGCCACCGCTTCCGTGTATTCGCTCAAAACCGCAGCGCCCTCCTCGATGATCTTGACGGCGTTTGGCTCGCCGTTCATTCCCGCTTCGAAAACGATCGGCGTCAGCGCCGCGATCTGCATTTTGTCGGCGGTCTGGGCCCAACGCACCATCTCATCGCGATTGTTCAGCGCGAGAGCGCGCAAAATCACTGCAGTCAAATCCGCGGCGCCGCGATGAAGATCGTATTCGCGCAAGATGAGGCGAAGTGCCTGCACGGAAATGAAGTAGCCTCCGCCGGTGTCCCCCAAAATGTGTCCCCAGCCGCCGGCCTTTTCGATGCGATCGCCGCGACGGCCGGTGACCGACGATCCGGTCCCGGCGTTGACGGCAATTCCATCGCCCCGACCCAGGGCCGCGGCGAGATCGGATTCGCGATCGCCTCCGGCGACGATCCTGGCCCGCGGCCAAATCTCCGCGCAAAGCAATTCGAG
Organism: Chthoniobacterales bacterium; assembly: GCA_003244145.1. Lineage (GTDB taxonomy): Bacteria > Verrucomicrobiota > Verrucomicrobiia > Chthoniobacterales > UBA10450 > AV80. The sequence goes on along the minus strand of QHBM01000147.1, from coordinate 25,852 downwards.
AGATCGCCGATCGTCGGGTCCGCATCCAGCGAGGAATATTCCCACGCGATCTACTTCCGCCGGCAACTGACGAAGAATCGAGCGGAGGCGGTCGATCGGCGTGAGGCTAAATATTGAAGCGGGAAGTCTCCCTCGATCGACGACCTGCAAAGCGTCGTCCACGCGCTCGACCAGGACCCATGCGGTTTTTGTGCCGCCACCTTCGACCCCGAGGATTCGTTCGCTCACGTTGGTAATGCATAACTGGAAGGAGCGGCGGTCTCAAGATCGCTGAATCAAAAAACGGCGGTTTCAAACCGCCGCTCCTTGACGATTATTATGGCTTCATGGCTTTAAACGAGAAGGAAGCGGCCAAAAGGGTCACGCAGCTCCGTCGAGAGATCGAGGAACACAACCAGCGCTATCATGAGGAAGCGTTGCCGACAATCAGTGACCGCGAATTCGATCAGCTGCTGCGTGACCTGAGCGATCTCGAAAAGCAATTTCCGAATCTGGCCACGCCTGATTCGCCGACGCAGCATGTCGGCGGAAAACCGCTGAAAGCATTCGGCCAAATCACCCATCGCGCTCCGATGCTGAGTCTCGACAACACCTACTCGGAAGAGGAGGTGACCGATTTTTATCGGCGACTGGAGCGGCTTTTGCCAAACCAGAAAATCCCCGTGGTGATCGAGCCGAAAGTCGATGGCGTCGCGGTTTCGCTCCTGTACGAAAAGGGGGCGCTGCGTTATGCCGCGACGCGTGGGGACGGAACGGTCGGCGACGATATCACCCAAAATATCCGGACGATCCAATCGGTGCCGAAGCGATTGAAGGGCGACGTTCCCAAACTTCTCGAAGTGCGCGGCGAGGCTTATCTCGACAAGCGCGGCTTCGCGAAACTAAACGCCGAGCGGACCAAGGCGGGACTGCCGGAGTTTGCGAACCCGCGCAACGCCGCCGCCGGCTCGCTGAAACAGCTCGATCCCGCCATTGCCGCGCAACGGCCGCTCGGCGTGGTTTTTTATGGCGCCGGTTCGATCGAAGGCGTCGAGCTCGAAAAACATTCGAAGCTTTTCGCTTTGCTCAAGAAACTCGGATTGCCCGGGAGCGAGCGCTGGTGGCTGGCGGATTCCGTGGAAGAAATCTTGCGCGCCATCCACGAGCTCGATCAGGTCCGCCGCGATTTCCCTTATCAAACGGACGGCGCTGTAATCAAAGTCGACGAGTTTGCTCAGCGCGAAATCCTTGGATTCACCGCGAAGTCGCCGCGCTGGGCCATTGCCTTCAAGTACGCGGCGGAACGGGTGGAGACGCGCCTGCACGACATCCTTATTCAAGTGGGCCGCACCGGAACGCTCACTCCCGTGGCAGCCCTGGAACCGGTGATCGTCGGCGGCAGCCGCGTCGCGCGCGCCACGCTCCACAACGAGGAAGAGATCGAGCGCAAAGACATTCGCATCGGCGACATGGTCGTCGTGGAAAAAGCGGGCGAGGTCATTCCGGCGGTGGTCGGCGTTCGAACCGATCTGCGCACCGGCAAGGAGAAAAAATTCCGGATGCCGAAGCATTGTCCGGAATGCGGCAGCGAAGTGGTGAAGGACGAAGGCCAGGTCGCGGTGCGGTGCGTGAACAGCCAGTGCCCCGCGCAGTTGCGCCGCCGAATCGAACATTTTGCGTCGCGCGGCGCCATGGATATCGAAGGGCTCGGCGAAGCGATCGTGTCGCAGTTGGTCGAACTGAAACTGCTGCGCGACATCGGAGACATCTATGGCCTGACCGCGGCCGCGCTGAACGATCTCGAGCGCATGGGAGAAAAGAGCGTGAGCAATTTGCTCGAAGCAATCGAGCGGAGCAAAGCGCGCCTGCTTTGGCGGCTCATTTTCGGACTCGGAATTCTCCACGTCGGCGTGAGCGCTTCCCGCGCGCTAGCCGATCATTTTCTAAATCTCGACGCGATCATCCAAAGCTCGGTGGAGGAGTTGCAGCGGATTCCCGATGTCGGAGAAGTGGTTGGCCAGAGCATCCACGATTTCTTCCGCGAGCCGGGAAATCTGGAGCTGATTGAGAAATTGCGCCGGGCTGGATTGCGCTTCGAGAGCGAAGAAAAAAAAGCGGTCGCGGCGCCGGGATTCAACGCCACGACGTGGGTGATAACCGGTACGCTCAGTCAATCGCGCGACGAAATTGCCGAGTTGATCCTGGCCCGTGGTGGAAAAGTGAGCGGGAGCGTGAGCAAGAAAACCAGCTTCGTCCTCGCCGGTGAAGAAGCGGGCAGCAAGCTCGAGAAGGCGAAGCAACTCGGCGTTCGAATCCTGAACGAAACCGAATTCAGGAAGCTCCTGGCCGCCTCCTAGCCGGGCAACTTTCTGAAATTTTAGGATTGTCTTCGGAGAACGAGACGCGTAGCCACATTCGTTGTGCGCCAATCCAGCCTCCTCCGCATCGTTTCCTGTTTTGTCATTTCAATCCTTCCGCTCGCCGTCCAAGCCGGCAGTTTCTCGTTAAGCGAAGAAAGCGTGAGCGGCCTAGGCGTCGCCTTTGCGGGCGGGGCGGCCAGCGCTGAGGACGCCTCGACTTTGTTCTTCAACCCGGCCGGTCTCGCCCGGCTCGACTACGGCGAATTCCAGATGGGGTTACACTTCATTGTCCCGTCAGCCGAGTTCGCGAACCAGGGCTCGCGTTACAATTTACCGGGGACACCGTTCAATGGCCTGCCCGTGGTAGGGGGCAATGGCGGCGACGGCGGCGTCAATCACCTCATCGGAAATATGTATGTGAGCCAGCCGCTCTTCCGTAATACCCGTTACGGCGATCTTACCGTCGGTCTCGGCATCACCACGCCGTTTGGATTAGAAACAGATTATAGCCCCGGCTGGGTCGGACGTTACGCGGCTCTCCGGACGAAACTCACGACGATCGATGTCCAGCCGACGGTCGCATGGCGCTTCGATCGGTTCTCGATCGGCGCAGGCCTTGATGTGCAGCGGGCTTCGGCGCGATTGACCCAGGCGATCGATTTCGGCCTGGCCGCGCAATCTCCGCTCGCCCAGTTCTACGCGGCGCTGCCGGCGATTCTCGCCGCCCGCGGCGTACCCGCGGCCGCGATTCCCGCTACGATCGCGGCGACACGTGCCGCTTACACTGCGGCGGGATTTGTTCCCGGCGGCCTCGATGGCGTGACCGAAATTTCCGGCGACGATTGGGCTGTCGGCTTCACGGTTGGGGCGCTGTTCGAATATCGCAAGGCGGGTGAGGGCGAAAACGAGTTCCTGCAGGATGGCCGGATCGGTTTCAGCTATCGCTCAGCAATGGATCATACATTGGAAGGTGACGCTGCCTTCCGCCGCGTCCCGCTCATCACCGCGGCCGGTGCGCCGGTGCAATTCCCATCGCCGGGTGCATTTCAAGCCGTCTTCTTTGATCAAGGCGCGAGTGCCTCGCTCGATCTGCCCGACATTATGCACTTCAGCATTTACCAGCGGTTCGCGAAGAAGTTCGCCGTCATAGGAGACGTGACCTGGACGCGCTGGAGCCGCTTGCAGGATGTGCCGATTGTTTTCGAAAACGCCGGCACACCGCCCACCATCCTCAACATCAATTATCAGGACGCGCTCCGTTATGGCGTCGGGTTTGAATGGTATGCATGCAAGAACCTGACTTTCCGGACTGGCTTCGCTTACGACGAAACGCCGATCCGCAGCCCGGAATTCCGCACCCCGCGCATTCCGGATAACAACCGCTATTTCCTCGCCGCCGGCGTTCGCTGGTCGCCGAAGAGCTGGATGGATATCGATGTCGGCTATGCGCATCTTTTCGTGGACGACCCGCAGTCCAACTTCACCGACAGCCAGGGCCATGCGCTCATCGGAAAATATGACGCGCAGGTGAATATCGTGAGCGCCTCGGTGACGATCAAATGGGGCGGTTCGCGCGAGGTCACGCCGTCCTACGCGAAGGACAGCAAAGAAGTCGCCAGTTACCGGAAGTAAACGTCGCGAAGGGCGCGGGCGCGTCACCCAGCGGAACGGCCGTCGTTACGGCGTGCGCCGCGTGCTGGAATCCAGTTGCAACGGGATTCCTTGCTTGGGGGTCAACGTGGCCGCCGACGGTCCGTGATTGCTGAGCGGATGAAACGTCGATTGGATTTCGAACGTTATTTTTTCATTTCCGCGCAGGACCACGATCGGCACCGTCTCGCCGGCCGTGATAAAAAATGAGGCATCGATCACATCTTCCGGCTCGTGGACTTTAGTCTTTCCAATTTCCAAAAGAATATCACCGGTCTGGACCCCCGAGCCAAAGGCCGGCGTGTCTTGCATGATCTGAGCCATCGCCGCGCGCGAGCCTTCCACCGGTTTCTCAGCCTGGGTCACTTCGATTCCGATCCACCCGTGCCGCGCTTCGCCGAAACGCACGAAGTCGTTGCGGATTTTTTCCGCGGCATCGATGGGCAAGGCATAGCAGGCCGAACTATCGATGCTGCTGACCAGGATGCCGATGACTTCGCCTTTGAAATTCAGGAGCGGCGCACCGGCTTCACCACGCTGCGTCGGCACATTCACCCGCACGTGGGTTGTGGAAAAATAGCGGTCGAGAAATTTCCGATCGAACCCGGCGATCATTCCGAAACTGGGCGTCTCCGGAAGGTCGAACGGGAACCCAATCGTCATGACGGGTGTGGCCACTTCCAACCCTTCGGATTTCCCAATCGGCAACGCCGGCGTCGCGATGTCTGCTTTCAGGATGGCAATTCCGCTGCGCATATCGGCAATCATGACGCGCGCCGGATATTTCTTGCCGTCGATTTCCACGGTCAGGTTTTCCGTGTCACCGCCCACCGAGAAGGCGGTATAAAGCATGCCGGCCGGATCGATAAAAAATCCGGTGCCGGAGAGATCGCCGTGCTCATCGGTGCCACGAATTTTCACGACGGCCTTGGCCGACTTGTCGAAAATCTCTTTGACCTCGCGGCTAATCGAAGAGGTCGAATTGACCGTCGCGGGCTCTTGCGCACGGCTGAGCAAAGCGAGGCTGACAAAAGTTACCGCCACCAGGGCACGAGCCGTCATAACGGAGAATACGCGGCCGCGGTTCTGAAACCCGCGCGGACTAAAACCTGAAAGCCGGCTCATAACTCACTAGGGTACTGTCGAGCACGTAACGCGGAGGCGCCGCGACCCGGTGAGTGTGGGAGCTGTCTTTGACCGTGCGGACGAGCGACGGGCCAAGATCGCGGGTCGTGACCGGCTTCGAAAGGCTCCAGGCCGAATCGGGCAGCGTAGTCGTGGTGATAACCGGCGCTCGATTCTGGGCCGCGACATTCACGGTCTCGGGGGTTTGATAAACCTTCAAGGAAATGACAGCCGCGCAAACCACGACCGCCGTGATCGCGGCAGGATAGGACGCGAACGCGGGAACATTGAGACGGAACATGAAATCCTGGGCGCGCTGGAGGCCGATGCGCCAGAGCGGTTGCCGCAACAACTCGTCGCGCTGGCGGCGATGGAACTCATGCAGAAAATTATCGAAGTATCCCGGCGGCGGCTGTTCGTGCCGTTTCAGCCGCAATAATTTGCCGATTTCGTCTTCGTTAAACTGGTTCATGCAGCAGGCGATCTAAAAAAATTGAAAGGCTAGGAAACAGGGTTCTTCCGGAATTCGTCCAGATAATTTTGCAGTTGTCGGTTCGCGTAGAAGAGCCGGGAACGTACCGTACCCTCGGAAACACGCAAGATTTTGCTGATCTCGGCATGGGGCATCCCTTGGATATGAAACATGGTGACCACGGCTCTGTGTTCATCAGACAATTTCATCATGGCCTCGTTCAATCTTCCCTGAAGCTCGGCCAGGTCGGCTTCGCGCACCGGACTGCTCGTGGCCGTGAGCTCCAGGAACTCCTTGTCGTTCTGCACGCTCGCGTCCATGTCGTCGAGGCTGAGATGAAAACGGCGGCCGCGTTTCTTGAGGAAATTCAGGGTCATGTTCACCGCGATCGAATGGATCCAGGTGTAAAAAGACGACTTCCCGCGAAAGCCATTGATGGATTTGTAGGCCTTCGAAAAAACGTCCTGGAGCAGATCGTTCGTGTCCTCGTGGTTCGAGGTCATGTTGTAAACCAGGCCGTAAAGGCGCGGCGTGTATTTCACCACGAGTTGATCGAACGCGGCGGCCTCGCCGGCTTGAGTGCGCGCGACGAGTTGCTGGTCTTCATCCGATCTCGGCTGTTCCATCGCGTCCCGCTTAGGCTTAGCACGCCGCCGCAGACCCGACGATAACAAATCGGAGAAGCGACGCGGAGACGGTAGAGCGATGGCTGGATTCATCTTTTTAGGAGGCGCCACGCGAGGTTAGCGGCGATCGCGGACCGACATGAGCCAGAGCAAGTTGCCGAGCGTGGCGATAAATGCCGCCACGTAGGTCAGGGCGGCCGCGTTGAGAACTTTGTTCACGCCCACGACCTCGTTGCCGGGCTGCACGATCCCCATTTGTTGCAGAATGATTTTGGCCCGCCGCGAAGCGTCGAACTCGACCGGCAGCGTGATCAACTGAAAGGCGAGCAGGATCAGGTAACAATAAATGCCCAGGGTGATGAGGCCGGTGATGTGGAAAAAAAGGCCGCCGATAATGACGAACGGCAACATCTGCGAGGCGATCTGGGTCACTGGCACGATGGCCATTCTCATCTTGAGCGGCGCATACGCTGCGGCGTGCTGAATGGCATGGCCGGTCTCGTGCGCGGCAATGCCGAGCGCGGCCACGGACGGCGTGTTGTAGACGTTGGTCGAAAGGCACAATCGTTTGCTCGTCGGGTCGTAATGGTCGCCGAGAAAATCGTTCGTCTCGACCACCTGCACATCGCCGATTTTCGCCGCCGCCAGAATTTCGCGGGCCGCTTCGGCGCCAGTGATGTTGGAGCTGGCCCGGACTTCGCCCCATTTTTTGAAGGCGCTGGTCACCCGGAACTGCGCCCAAAGCCCGACAATGAGCGGGATGCCGACAAGCAACAGCCAATTGGAGCCGAACCCGTAACCACCGCCGTAAATATAGGAAAGCATTCTTAAATTTTGATCTCTGTGGTCTTCTTATTTTGACACAAGACGCTGTGAAGATAAAACGAAGCCGAAGAATCCCCTCAATCTCGAGGCGCTTCGGCTCCGCTCACTTTGTTTAGCATTACTGTCCAGTAAGGTTAGACGCCCTCACTCGCGGTTCGTTCAGATTTCGAGCCGCTTCTCGAAACGCGACAGCATTCGGGTCCCGCTTTTCGTCAGGACGACCACATCCTCCACCCGCGCGCCGCCAATGCCGGGATAATAAAGACCCGGCTCAACGGTCAGGACCTGACCCGGTTTGAACACCGTTTTTTGGAAACGCGGAAACTCATGGATCTCGAGGCCGAGACCGTGGCCAGTCCCGTGGAAGAACCCGACCTGCCGGCCGCCGCGCACCTCCGTCGGGTAGTCGCGATCGGTAAAGAACTGCTTCACTTCGTTGTGCAATTTCAATCCATCTACGCCGGGCTTCATTTTTTTCAGGGCGAGGGCCTGGCCGTCCCGGACGGTTTCCCAGAGCCGGCGCTGCGCATCGCTGGCGCGGCCGCGCACGACGGTGCGGGTCATGTCCCCGAAGTAGCCGCTCTTCGCGTCGCGCGGAAAGATGTCGAGGATGATCAGCGAATCGGCTTTGAGCGGACCGAAGCCGCGCTCGTGCGGATCGCAGGCCTGATCGCCGCCTGCGACGATCGTGTTGGCCGGAAGACCGCCGGCGCGCAAAATCGCCGAGTCGATTTCCGCGCGGAGAATTTCGGACGTCAGCGTTCGTCCCGACCAGGAAAGTTTTTTGCCCGCCGCGGGTTTGGAGGCAGCGAGCACTTCCATAGCGCGCGCCAGACCGCTCTCGGTGATGGCGAGAGCGCGGCGCATTAGTTTCAGTTCGTCGTCCGATTTGGCTTCACGCTCCGGCCAGAAAAGTCCGTTGGTCGTGCGCAGCCGAATCTTGTGCGTGGCCAATTCCTGCGCGAACCCGAGCGGAAAATTTGCCGGCACGAGCGCGGACTGGACGCCGCGTTTCCGGAGAAAGTGCGACAAAACTTTTTCGTAGGCCGGAGCCTTCTTCTGCTTCCCCTGCACCTCGCGCTCGAGGGCGGTGAAGGAAACGAACTCGTCCGCTTGCGCTTGTTTGCGCGCGCGATCAATCTCGAGATCGCTCAGGACCAGCGTCCGTTTGCCTTTGGCTTCGAGAAAAATAAACGCGTCCGGCGCGAAGAATCGGGTGGCATAAAGCATGTCGGGATCGTGCTCGCTCGCGGCGACGATGAGTCGCGTGTCGTTGGTCTTTTTCTTGCGCTTGCTCATCCGACATTTCTACGCGCGAACCACCTGCTTGTCATCCCGAGCCGCGCGGCTGCGCTCAGGTCCGGCGCACTTGAAGCTGCCGTCGCAGGATCCAGTGAAGCAGCCCGAGCAATCCCAGCATCGATCCGATCAATACGAGCGTATTGAAGAAAAAGAGATCGATCTTCAATCCGAGGTAGCGCTTCTCTTCGCCGAAGAAAACGTTGAGCTTCCCGCTGCGCCGGTAATCGCTCTGCTCCATTTCCGCGTTCGAAATCAAATCCGAGACCTTCTGGTTCACGTAAAGCAGCTCGGCTGTCACCGGTCCGGAAGCATCGTTGAACAGGGCGCGGTCGAACGGCCGTTTTCGTTTCAAAATTTCATCGATGATTCCGAGATATCGATCCAAGTCGTCCGGAGTCTTCGCCTCGAGGCCGGACAAGACCGCGAGCGTTTCCTTTAAATCCTCCAACCGTTTTGTCGCGTCCGGAGGATTCTGACGCTTCGTGACCAGACTATTGATTTCGTCCTGCGTTCGTTCCTGCCGGCGCGTGAGCGGATTGAGCTTGGCCTGCGCCACCACCATCTCCTCATACGACCAGCGCATGGCGATAAACTGGCAGACGAACGGCACCTGCAAACGGCTGTTCATCTTTTTCCCCTGCTCGTCATTCGGATGCTCGGAGAACCAGCGGCTGAAGGTGTAAACCAGAGCCAGGTTCCGGTTCATGTCCTCATACTTAATGAGCGCTCCGCCCATGATGATCTGTGGAATCAAAACCAGCGGGACGATGTTCGCCGCCGTCTTCGGGTCGGCCACGAGCGACGAGATGACGAGGCCCAGGGCCACGCCGCCCATCGCCGTCATCAGCATGACGCCGAGATCGATCCAGAACATCCCGCGGATCTCGAGGATGTAATTCCCGATCCAGACGAAAAGGATGCACTGGAAAAGGGCGAAGAAGCCTAACGAGACAAATTTCGAGAAGACGTAATAGGGCAACCGGACATTCAGGTTGCGTTCGCGTTGCAGGACAGCGCGATCGCGAATGATATCGTCGGCGCTGTTGGTCAGGCCGAGGAACATCGCGACGATCAGGCTGAGAAACAAAAACGTCGGGATGTGATAGGCCGCCGCGAAATCGTATTTCCCGCTGTCGGAATAACGCAGGAGCGTCGCAATGAGCAGCGCCAGCACGGGGGCGACGCCGATCGTGATGACGAGGTTAGCGCGATTGCGCAGCTTGCTCATGAACGAGCGGCGCAAAAGCGTGCGGAGTTGCGTCCACTCGTCCCGCCAGCGCATGAAGAAGCGCCGCTTGTTCGAAGGCGCGGGTGGCAGCGGCGCAGCGGGCCCGCGGCGCAACGACACCTGTTTGACGTCCTGGATCAGCCGAAAGGCCTCGTACTTGTCGCGCCAGAACTCCGGCGAATAACGGCGCGCGGCAACGAGCTGGCCGCGCGTGTTCTCTTCGTAGATGACGTCACCGCTGATGTCGCGCAGCGGCGTCTCCAGCACATCGAAGATAAACTCCGGCCGCGTCGTTCCACAGGAAGGACACGCGCCCAGGTCGGCGCCGAATTGATGCTGATGCTCGGCTTCGGCGAAATAACGGAGCATGTCCGTGGGCGTGCCGAAGAAAACGAGCCGGCCTCCTTTGTCGAACAGGATCGCCTTGTGAAACATCTGGAAAAGTTTCGAGCTCGGCTGGTGGATCGTGACAATGATGATCTTGTTGTGCGCCAGCGCGCGGATGATCTCGATGACGTGCTCGGAATCCTTCGAGGACAATCCGGACGTCGGCTCGTCGAAGAGATAAACGTCGGCCGAGCCGATCATATCGAGACCGATGTTGAGTCGTTTCCGTTCGCCGCCGCTCAAGGTTTTTTTGACCGGGCTCCCGACGATGCTGTCGCGCCGCTCATTCAAACCGAGCTCGATGAGTTTGCCTTCGAGCCGGCGGGTGAGATCGCGGCCGGAGAGATGCGGGGCGCGTATGGCCGCGGCGAATTGCAGATTTTCTCCGATGGTCAGGTGCTCGTCGAAAGCGTCTTCCTGCGGGATGTAACTGATGTAGCCCTTGAGCAGATCGAGATTTTCGTAGAGCGGCCGGTCATTGAGAAGGATTTGGCCCTGCGACGGCTGCAACTGTCCGCCGAGAACTTTCATGAGCGTGCTCTTGCCCGAGCCGCTCGCGCCCATCACACAGACGAGCTCACCGCGATTGACCGAAAACGAGACGCCTTCCAGCCCGACCTCGCCGCTGCCGAAGCGATGCGTGACGTCGGCGACTTCGAGCGAGCGAATGATGTTGCGTTCTTCCTCGATGATTCGCTCGGAGAAATTGCAGCGCAAAAATTGCCCGACATCGATGCGGATGGTATCGCCATCCTGGAGCGGCGCGGTGCCGCGGACGGGACTTTCGCCCACCATGATGGGCCGATCGGCATCGATTACTTCGAGGGTGCCGACGCGTTTGTCGTAATCGCAGAGGATTTTGAGGAGCACGTCGCCGCTCGTTCCCGGCGAAAGCAGGATGTCGTCTTCCTCGAGCAGACTCGGATTATTCGAGACCAGGTATTCCGACTTGGAAGCCTTGAGTTGAAAGCGGCCGCCCATGGCGCGGGCGCGCCGACGCAAATCGAGCAAATCCATTTCGCTGTCGTTCCGGAAAAGAATCTTGTCCTCGAGCGTCGCTTCGACCTGCGTCCCTGCCTTTAACTTGATGTTGTTGAGAACGGCGTCGACGTCGCGCAGCGCCTTTACGCGCACCTTCAAACCGAAGGTCACTTCCAGCGCGCTTTCCCGAGAGCGCGAGCGTTCCAGCTGCACTTCGTCGGCGTCCTTGTGGACGCGCACGAAGATCTGCGGCAGTGAAACATTTTTCTTCGCATTGAAGTAGGCCGCCAGCTCCTGGTAAGTGAGAAACTGGTCGCCGACCAAAATGCGTTGCCCGGGATAAATGCGACAAAAACCTCCGCGCAAAAGCGGCCGGCCGCGGACCGAGATGGTCTGGCCGGTGTAATTCTTGAGCAGGATCAAGTCGTGATATCGAAAGGCAAGGAGGCGATCGCTTCCGGTAAGACTTTTCAATGTCACGTCGGCCACGCCGTTGGTGCCGAAGGAAAGCGCTTCGAGAGGAGACGCTCCACGCTGGTAGATGGACGCGTCGGCATCTTCCGAGGCGTTCAACTGGTAAACGATGTCGATCGCTTGCGCCGCCATCCCGAGCTGCGACATGAACGAATAGAACGCGACGACCTGTTCCTGCTTGAGGCCCGCTTGGGAAATCAAATCGTAAAGCTGAACCCCGAGCATAATCTTGCGATCGGCGCTTAACTGGGCGGAAAGTTTCTGCGCCATGGCCGAGAGATCCTGTTGCTCGTAAAGCGCCTGGCGGAAGAGCTGCCGGAGCTCGGAGTAAACCGCCTCGGGATAATCGTAACGAAGGAACCCGAGGCTGGAGTCGATTTCTTCCTCGAGCAAAACGCCGTCGGCCTTCGAGAAACTGGCGAGCACCTGAATGAGGAGCGGGAGCAGGTTCGGCCCCTCGGAGACGCTGCGCGGTTTGCGCAAGGCGCGACGCATCCAGCGCCGGCTCCGCCGTTGGATGCGGTAGGCAAACGGAGTCACGCGCTGCACGGCGCGATCAATTTTGTCGGCAACGAGGTTGAGAGCTGTCATTTCGAGGGACCGGCAAAATTACTGCACGCAGGCGGCAACGCAATTGAACAGAGGCCAGTGGTCAGAGGTCAGACCCGGCATTCACCATTCATTGATCCGCGACCCCATTTGCCTTGGCCCCCCTTCGTTGCATTGCCAAACATTCATGTTAGCCTTTTTGTTCTCGCCTAACCCGCGCCGCACGCCCTATGTCCAACCCTGATCGTAACTCTCAAAAAGAGAACAAGCCTCGCGGCAGCGGTAATGAGCCGAGCTTTAACTGGCGCGGCGTCGTCTTAATCGCGATAGCCTTCGCGCTCATCGGGCTCGCCGTTCTCTTCCGTGGCGGCGCCTACGCCAACTACGAGGATGTGCCTTACAACCGGTTCCTCGAGTTGCTCGAGAACAAACAGATCGTCATCGACAAGAATTTTCCGCTCCAGTTAGTTTACGAGGAAGGCCGGCCCACCCAAACCCTGCGCGGCGCTTACATTAAGCAGGCCGTCGGCCCAAACCAGGCCCAGCAGGTCCCCTTCCGCACCACCGTCGCTCTGAATTACGCGACGAACCTACAGGAAAAACTCAGCGCTGCCGGAATCCAGCCAGCCATTCGGACTGATTCGAATTTGATGGCGCAAACCCTCGTCGGTTTCCTGCCCATCGCGCTCTTCCTCCTCGTCCTCTATTTTCTTTTCCGCCAACAAATCCGGATGGCCGGAAAGGGCGCGCTAAATTTCGGCAAATCCAAGGCGCGCATGCTCGCCCGCGACAAGAACAAGATCACGTTCAAGGACGTGGCTGGAGTCGAGGAAGCCAAGGATGAAGTCCAGGAGCTGGTCGAATTTTTGCGCGACCCGAAAAAGTTCCAGAAACTCGGCGGCCGTATTCCGAAGGGCGTTCTGCTCGTGGGACCTCCGGGAACCGGCAAGACACTCCTGGCGCGCGCGATCGCGGGCGAAGCCGATGTACCGTTCTTCTCGATCAGCGGCTCGGATTTCGTCGAAATGTTTGTCGGCGTCGGCGCTTCGCGTGTCCGCGACATGTTTGAGCAGGGCAAGAAATCCGCGCCGTGCATTATTTTCATCGACGAAATCGACGCCGTCGGCCGCCACCGCGGTCACGGAGTCGGCGGCGGCCATGACGAGCGCGAACAAACGCTGAACGCGTTGCTCGTCGAGATGGACGGCTTCGATACCCAGGAGGGCGTGATCATCATCGCCGCTACCAACCGGCCGGACGTGCTCGATCCCGCGCTGCTTCGCCCCGGCCGCTTCGATCGCCAGATCACCGTGAATTTGCCGGATGTAAAAGGTCGTGAAGAAATCCTGCGCGTGCATTCGAAGAAAGTGAAACTGGCGGAAGGCGTCGATCTGCAAGTGGTCGCGCGCGGCACCCCGGGTTATTCCGGCGCCGAGTTGGCCAACGTCATCAACGAAGCGGCCCTCCTCGCGGCGCGTCGTGGCTTAAAAGGAATCACCCTGCACGAGCTCGAAGAAGCGCGCGACAAAGTGCGTTGGGGCAAGGAACGCCGCAGCATGGCGTTGAGCGAAAAGGAAAAAACCAACACCGCTTACCACGAAGCCGGTCACGCCTTGCTTCTCGAGGTGCTTCCCCATACCGAGCCGCTTCACAAAGTGACGATCATTCCGCGCGGCCCATCACTTGGATCAACCATGTGGCTGCCGGAAGAAGACAAATACACCAACCGCAAAAACGAATTGATCGCCGGGCTCACGGTCGGGATGGGTGGACGCGTCGCCGAAGAGATTGTGTTTGGCGACGTGACTAATGGCGCCCGGGGCGACATCAAAAACGCGACCGCCATTGCGCGCCGGATGGTTTGCGAATGGGGCATGAGCGAAAAAATGGGTATGGTCGAATACGGCGAGCACGAGGATTACGTTTTTCTCGGCCGCGATATCTCCCGCGCGCGCGATTACAGCGAAGCCACCGCCGAGCAGATCGACGGCGAAGTGCGCAAGTTGATCGATGATGCCTACCAAACCGCGAAAAAAGTTTTGACAGCCCACCGCGACAAGCTCGAAGCGATCGCGAAAGCGCTGCTCGAATTCGAAACGCTCGATGGCGTGCAGATCAAGGAAATCATGGAGCACGGGCGATTGATCAATCCGCCGCCTGGTCCGCCGCCGCCGGCCCCCGGTCAGAAGATGACCGACAAACCACCCAAGCAAGTGGTGGTCGCGCCTGACGTGACGCCGCCGCTGCCAGGCGGATTAAGCGGCGCGCCCGCGTAGCGCGACGGTGACGATATTCGTCGCGCCCGCCACGGGCGATTGAGGTCAATCACCCCCACCTGCTACGATCGTACCGCGCCAGGTAGGGCGGTTCACCGAACCGCCCGCCTATTTGCGTGGCCTCAAGAATTCGGCTCCAGGTTCTTCACCTCGAGCATAAACGGCCATTTCTCTTGCCGGTCGATCAGTCCTGCACGAATCGGGTTCTCACGGATGTAATCTTCCTTTTCGCTCATGCTCTCATCGTGTCGTAACCGATGATCGAAAAAATTTGGCTGCCAACGAATACCCGCGATTCGCACCGTGATGCGCTTGAAATCGCGAATGATATCGGCGAGCGAATCATCCCCACCAATTCCGACGAGCGCATGCAAATGATCTGGCATGAGTAGGAGCAATTGCAGATGCCACCGTCCAGCGCGGTGATATCGACGCGCAGTTTCGAAAATCGGCGCCGCTGTCGTTTCTCGACAGAGCTGGTTCTGTCCTCGGGCGTGACAACAGATAGTCACAAAATACACCGCTCCGAACCGCCCGGCGAAATGAGTGGTGTGATCCAGTCTCTTGCGAACGGGCCTGGTCGATCTGTTATCGTCGTTCACGCTCCGGGCGATTGAGGTCAATCGCCCCTACCTGTCACGGCCCAGCGCCATCGGCGTTCGACATCTACTCCCCGCGCTGCTTCTCCACCAGATGGCGGAGCTGGCGCTCCATCGTTTTGAAAGCGTCGTGGATCACTTTCTCGAGCGGGGCATGCGCGGCGTTATCATTCTGCTTTTCATCGCAGACCAGTTCGTGGCCGGGCGGCACCGTCACGTCGATGCGCACTCGAAACGGATTTCCCTTTTGGTGGGCGTGGTTCGGTTGCTCGATCGCGATGTCACACCGGTTAATGTGATCGCAAAATTTTTCGAGGTGCGCTGCTTTTTCCAGGACGAGTTGGTCGATCGCTTCCGACTTCTCCACTCCACGATAGGTGATGTTTACGGGCAATTGCATAACAGCCCGAAGCTAAGCCACCCTGGCGCGCGAATCGACTAACTTGTCGCGACCGTTCGTCTAAATCGGCCGCAGCGAACGAAAATGTGAGGGCAATTTCGCCGGCTCGATTTTGACCAGATCCGACTTCACGTGCTCGACAATCGTATCTCGAACTGCCGCCGGCAGCAGCTCCACCACCGCGGCATGAATGGACGCGGGCGCGGCAAAGGACCAGCCTTCCTTCCCTTCCCGCTCGACCACATCGGTGATGCTGTCGGCGAGTTGTTTGAAAATTCGACGGTCGTTCTCGTTGTCGATCCCGGTCCGCTCGGCGATGGAGTTTATCGCGCCCGGCGCGGCGCCACTGGGAGAACTGCCGGCCTGGTCTGTCAGCTTGTCCTGGTAACGGCCGTGCGCGTCAGTCGTGGCAAAGGCCTGGACCAACTTCAGACTCGGACCGCGCGTCGGCGTTTCGTTCACTTTGTAGGCCTTAAGGCTGCCGCGATCGGTCACAATGATGAGTGATGTCGGTGTCATATCGGTAATAATGTTTCGCGGGCCACTTCGGTTCGCTATTAAATTCGTTTGTCGCGGTCTCTTTGCGCTGACAACTTCGCTTCATCCCGCGAGCGGCGACTGATAATATTTGTCGAGCAGATCAGCCGGATCGCGAAAAATTGCGCAAGCTCCCTCCTGGCGCAGAATGTCCTCGCGGAAGCCGCCGCAAAGGAGCGCGATGGTCGAAAGGTCAATTTTCTTCGCGGCCTCAATATCGTAGGGCGTGTCGCCGATCGCGATCGCATCTTCCGGCGCGAGCCGGCCTAGTGTCCGCAACGCCGCGATGAACACGTCAGGTTTTGGCTTCGAATGCGCGACCTGGTCGGCGGTCGTCCGCGAATCGACCAACGCCTCGATCCCGAGCAGCTTTTGGTAACGCTCGACTTCATCTTCCTTACCGGAGGAAGCGAGCGCGATCTTTTTCCCGTCGCTCCGGATTCGTTCGAACAACTCGTGCACCCGCGGGAACGGACGTACCTGCGACAGATATTTCTTCTTAAAGATCGCACCGCGATACTCGTCCGCCTCTTTGCCAAATTCACGCATCTCTTGCTCGGTCAGAAACACCGGGAGATATTGATCTCCCCCTTTTCCGATCTGTTCGCGGAGCCGCTCGACCGGAATCTCCTTTCCGAAATGCCGGAAAGTTTCCTGCCACGCTTGCACGTGCAGTTCGTTTGAGTCGACCAGCGTCCCGTCGAGATCGAAGATCGCGGCCCGGATCATTCCGCGACTTTTTTTTCCGACGCCGGCTTTGTCTCAACGGCAGCCGGCTTCAAGTCGCGCGGCAATTCCACCTGGCGTTTCTTCCACGATTCGTGACGCGCGCGCGCCTGCGCCCCAGTCGCCAGCTTCAATAATGTCATCCCGCGTCCGATCACTTCCACGTCGTCGCCGGAGGGAAAATTTTTCGGCTCGCGCAGGAATCCGTTATCTTCCGCCGTGTCGAGAATGAGCTGCCACTCGAGATGTTCTTCTCCGGGCAGGACGAAGTTGAGCGGCTCGTGGTGCGAATTGATCAGGAGCAGGAACGTCTCGTCGCGGATCGGTTCGCCCTCGAAACTGAGCACGTCGATCGTATCACCGCTCAGGAGCACGCCGATACAACGCACGAACGGCGAGCCCCATTCCTCGTCGCTCATCTCGTTGCCGCCGGGATTGAACCACATCACGTCCCGGATCTCCGAACCGCGAATCCGCCGCCCCTGGAAAAATTTCGGGCGCCGAAAAACCGGATGATCGTGCCGCAACCGGATCAATTTCTTAGTGAACTCGAGCAGCTCCTTTTGGTCGTCCGTGCGTTCCCACGAGTGCCAGTTCAGCTCGTTGTCCTGGCAATAGGCGTTGTTGTTTCCATTTTGCGTGCGAGCCCATTCGTCGCCGGCGTAAAGCATCGGGACGCCTTGGGAAAGAAAAAGGGTGGTGAGAAAATTGCGCCGTTGCCGCGCGCGCAATTCGTTGACTTCCGGATCGTCGGTCGGCCCTTCCACGCCGCAGTTCCACGAATTATTGTTGTTATCGCCGTCGTTGTTGTTCTCGCCGTTGGCTTCGTTGTGCTTGTCGTTGTAGCTGACCAGATCGCTCAGCGTGAAACCGTCGTGTGCGGTAATGAAATTGATGCTCGCGTACGGGCGGCGTCCGCTCTGCTGGTAAAGATCGGGGCTGCCCGTGAGGCGGTACGCGATCTCGCCGATGCGACCTTCGTCGCCCTTCCAAAAACGGCGCACTTCATCGCGATACTTCCCGTTCCATTCCGTCCACAAGACCGGGAAATTGCCGACCTGATAGCCGCCTTCTCCCACGTCCCACGGCTCCGCGATTAACTTCACCTGCGAAAGCACCGGGTCCTGGTGAATGATCTCGAAGAATGCGTGCAGCTTGTTCACGCCCTTGTCGTCGCGCGCCAAAGTGGAGGCGAGATCGAACCGGAACCCGTCCACGTGCATGTCGTTCACCCAATAGCGCAGACTGTCCATCACCAGTTGGAGCGTGCGCGGATGGAGGAGGTTGAACGTGTTGCCCGTCCCGGTGAAATCCAGGTAGAACCGCGGATCGTCCGGCAACAAACGGTAGTAAGCCAGGTTATCCACGCCGCGAAAACTGAGCGTGGGCCCGAGATGATTTCCTTCCGCGGTGTGATTATAAACGACATCCAGGATCACTTCGATGCCGGCCGCGTGGAGATTGCGCACCATGTTCTTGAACTCGCGGACCTGCTCACCCATCGAGCCGCTGCTGGAATACTTCGCTTCCGGCGCGAAGAAACCGATCGTGTTGTAGCCCCAGTAATTCGTTAGGCCACGATCGACCAGGACCTTGTCGTCGATGTGAGCGTGGACCGGCAACAATTCCACCGCCGTCACCCCGAGTTCCTTGAGATATTTGATCGCGCCCTCGCTCCCCAAACCGGCGTAGGTGCCGCGCAATTCCGGCGGCACATCGGGGCAGAGGCAGGTGAACCCCTTCACGTGCATCTCGTAGATGATCGAACTGTGCAACGGCGTGCCGGGCCGTTTGTCCTTGCCCCAATCAAACGCATGATCAATCACGGCCGCCTTCGGCATGCCCCACGCGTCGTCGCGAAAATCGCGCGCCAAATCTTCCTGCTCCCCGCCGACAACGTAGCCGAACATTTCGTCCGCCCAATTCACTCGACCCGCGATCGCTTTCGCGTAGGGATCGATCAAAAGTTTCGAGCTATTGAAACGGGCGCCACGCTCGGGATCGTAGGGCCCATAAACGCGAAAGCCATAAAGCTGCCCCGGTCGGACATCGGGCAGGAACACATGCCAGACCTGGTCCGTCTGTTCCGTCATCGGGATGCGGATATTTTCCTGGGGCGCGTCGATGTTATCGAAAAGGCAGAGATCGACCGAAGTCGCCATCTCGGAAAAAAGAGCGAAATTCACCCCATTGCCGAGCCAGGTCGCGCCTAGTGGATACGGATAACCCAACCAAATTTTTACCGGCGTCATAAAATGGAATCGTTTCTATGCTCTACGCTTTTGGGCTTGGCAATGGCTTAAGAATTTCGAGGGATCCCGTTGCTGAAATGATTTTGTCGCCGTGAAACACATCCATCTCCAAGAGACCTGGCCGCAATCGTGGAAAGAATCCTACTTCTACGACCAGAGCGAAATTTACGGCGCAATTTCACATCACGGTTACGCCTACGCTTTCGAAAATCGGCGGCGCGAAACCCTCCGCCTCCTCACCGAAGTGCTCGCGCCCGGCTCGCGCATTCTAGATATTGCAGCGGCCCAGGGAAATTTCTCCCTCGCGCTCGCCGAGCTCGGCTTCGACGTCACCTGGAACGATCTGCGCGCGGAACTGGCCGATTACGTGCGGCTCAAATACGAGCGCGGCCAGATCCACTTCGCGGCCGGCGATGCTTTCGCCCTGGAGTTTCCTTCGCTCTTCGACGGCGTCCTCATCACGGAAATAATCGAACACGTCGCGCATCCCGACGATTTTCTGGCGAAGGCGGCGGCATTAGTTCGGCCCGGCGGCTACATCGTCATGACGACACCCAACGGCGCGTATTTCAAAAACACGCTGCCGAAATTTTCCGAGTGCGCCGATCCAAGTGTCTTCGAGTCGTTGCAATTCAAGCCGAATGCCGACGGCCACATTTTTCTCCTGCATCCGGATGAGATCGAGCCGCTCGCCCGACGCGCCGGTCTCCGCGCGGAAGAGATCGCGCTCTTTACCAGCCCGCTAACCGCCGGCCACGTCAAGACCGAACAGCTCTTGAAAATGTTGCCGCGACGAATCGTTGAGATCGCGGAAAGCGCGACCCAGCGACTGCCTTCCGCGCTGAAGAGAAAAGCGCTCGTGCAGATGGCCGTTCGTTTCCGAAAAGGCCATTAGGCGCGCGTCAGTTTCGCGACACGAGAGATTCTGGGGAGCGCAGGCTGCTAGCCTGCACATCTCGGCAGCCTTCCGAGATGCGATGTTCGACAGATGGGAACTTGAGATTCGATGACGTCGTTCGATGCAGTCGGCAAACTGCCGACTACTGCAGGCTAGCAGCCTGCGCTCCCCAGGGAGGCCCGCCTGCGAACAACTCGCCAATCCCTATCGGAATCGCCCGAACCAGCCGTAGGGGAAAACGTCACCGGGACAATCGGTCGCCCAGCGCGGCGGATTCACTTCGCGATGCGGACGGACGGCCATTTTACCGCAGCGTTCCTGCAGGTACTTGATCAACTCCTCGCACGCTTCCAATTGCGCGCGGGTGGGCTGGTCGCGGTTGAAATCGCCTACGAGACAAATGCCGAGCCCGATGCTGTTCATGTAATCGCTGTGGACGTGGCCGCCGCTTATTTGCCGAATCCAGCGCTCGCCGATTTCGATCTGGCCGTTGCGGGTTGAAGTGCCGTTGCCGATAACGAAGTGATACGCCAGCCCGTTCTTCATTCGTCGGACATGCCGGTGATAATAATCGAAGACCCGCGCGCTCCCTTGTCGCGTGCCGCTGTTGTGCACGATGACGAATTTCCAGCGGGCCCGCTGCACCGGCGCGCGCCGGATCGCGTCGATATTCGCGCTAGTCAGATAACGATAATTAGTCGGTTGCCGCGACCACGGCCAGAAGCCGCGGCGCGGTGGCGGAGGAGGAGGCGGTTCGAAACCCTGTTCTTTTTCCAGACCGGATTTTTCCACGGTGATGTCGGACGGCAGCGACGTTTGCGGCGCAGGCGGCTTCGGCGTGGGACGTGGCGCGGGACGCGGAACGGCCACAGCCGGTGGTTCCGGAATCGGCGTCCGCAACGACTCGGCCGCGGTCGACTTTGGCGTCGGAGTTTTCACCGGCTCCGCTTTTTCAATCCGTTTGGATTTCGGCGTGGGCGAACTTTCCTCGCTTAGCTTTTTCTTTCCGGATTCGGACTTCTTTTTCGGCGTGGGCGATTCGTCCGGTTCAGGCTTCACATTTTTCCTGGCGCTTGGAGTTTTTGTTGGCTCGGGAGTTTCGCCCTTTTCCTTTCGCTTCGGCTTCGGAGTTACGTCCTCGTCACTTGTCTTCTTGTCGGTGGACTTCGCTTTTGGTTTCGGCGTGGGCGATTCATCAGAATCGGCAGCAGCTTCTTTTTTCGCCCGAGGCGTTTTAGTTGGTTCCGGCGTTTCCGTTGCTTTCGGTTTCGCCTTCGCTTTCGGCTTCGGAGTCGGGCTTTTCTTCGCCTTGGGTTTTCTCTTCGCCGGTTTCGGTTTCGCTTTTGGCTCCGGAGTTTCGGAAGGCGTCGGCGAAATCACCGCGCGCATTTCTTCGCGCGCTTTGCGGGCGTCCTGTTTCTTCTTTTCTTCGTCGGTCAACTGGGCGTGGACGAAGGTGGTAACGATCGCGCCAAAGGCGAGCGCGGTGCCGAGAAAAACGCGAAAGCGGATCACGGCTGGCGAGGCTAACAGAGTCGAACGGGTGATCAAGCGGGCTGTGGCGCCTCCGCTTCGACGCTGGTCGCGCGTTCGCGTTCGCGCCGCAAAATGGCGTTGAGTTTCGCGCCCAGCAGCAAAAATAAACAGGTCAGATAGATCCAGGTCATGAGCACGATGATGGAGGCGAGGGCCAGGTAGGTCGGGTTATAGCGATCGTACTTGGTGACGTAGAACTGGAAAAGTTTCGTGACCGTGATCCAGCCGATGGAGAAGAAGACCGCGCCGGGCAGAGCCTGCCGGATGGTCAGATAATTCTCGGGCGTGAGGAGATAAAGCGCGAGCGCGAGCCCGATGAGCGCGAGTCCGGTCAGAAACGGGCTGACGAAGACGACCCATTCCTGGAGCGGGATGGTTAGTTGAAAATTGACCTCGGCAATGCCGGCGAGGGTTTCGCCAAAGACGACGGCGTTGAAGCAAAACAGAATCGTGATCCCGAACCAGAAGAGGAGAAAAAACGAGATGATATATTTGGTCCACCAGTTCCGGTCTTCCACCACGCCGTGGGTGCGGCTGAGCGCATGCGAGATCGTGGAAATGAAAAGAGTGCCGAGCCAGATGCCGACGAAAATGCCCACGTTGGAGAGAACGCCGCTCGAACCGGTCACGACGACATTGGCCACGACGGTATCGAGAATATCCTGCACCTTGGGATCGGAGGGAAGGAAGCTCTTCAGGATCACCAGCATTTGGTGGAGCTTGGCCGGATCGGTGCCGAAGAGGCTGAGCAAATACCAGAGAAAGAGAAGCCCGGGCGCGAGGGTAAAGAGAAATTGATAGGCCATCTGCGCGGCCAGACCGGTGGTAGTGTCCATGGCCGTTTCGTAAACCAGACGCCGGAAAATCCGCCCGACGAATCTCAGATAGCTCATGTGCGCGGAAGTTTACTTTGCCGGAAGCAAATATCCATTAAACTCTCCGGCAGCTTCCGCGGTCGCCGGCGGCCTAACGAGTTTTGAAAAAAATTTTGATTCTGACCGCGGGCTACGGCGAAGGGCACAACAGCGCCGCCCGCGGCATTCGCGACGGCATGCGCAAAATTTCGCCCGAGGGCGCGCACGTCGAGTTGCACGATCTCTTCGCCGAAACCTACGGCTTCGTGAACGATTGGGCGCGGGTCGCCTACATGGAAATGATCAATCGCACGCCGCAGGTCTGGGGCGTGATCTATCGCTGGCTCGATCGCCAGGAAAAATTCGCCGGCGATTTCCGCGTCTTCTTTAACCTGAAAAATTATTTGCGCCGGATGCTCGACCGTCTCCAGCCCGATGTGATCGTGTCGGTTTACCCGGCTTACTCGCACATGCTTGATGAGCTGCTCGGCTGGGAAGGCGCGCCGCAGCGCAAACGCGTCGTCGTCATCACCGACTCGATCAGCGTGAACGCGATCTGGTACCGCTGCAGCGCCGATTATTTTATCCTGCCGAACGAAGTCAGCGCGGCGGTGCTGCTCGAGGCAGGCGTACCGCCGGAAAAGGTGAAGACATTCGGTTTCCCGGTCAGCCCGGTTTTTGCGCAACCCGGCGAGGTTCGATGGCCGCCCTCAGACGAGACGGGCCGGCGCGTCCTTTACATTATTAACGCGGCGAACTCGGCCGCGCCGGAGCTGGTGCGACGCCTGGCCGGATTGAATCAAATCCAGTTGACGGTCACGGTTGGGCGCAATGCGGGCTTAAAAGTGTCGGTGGAAAAAATCCGGCGCACGGTCACGCAGGAATTCGAAGCGGTCGATTGGAGTGACGAACTGCCGCGATTATTGCGCGCGAATCACCTGGTCATCACCAAAGCCGGGGGCGCGACGGTGCAGGAAGCGATGTCCGCCGCCTGCCCGATGATCGTGAACCACGTCATCCCAGGACAAGAGGAAGGCAACGCGCGTTACATCATGGAAACGAAGTCGGGCACGGTGGCGCTGACGCACGATGCCGTGATCGCCGCAGTCGAGAATGCGTTCGCGCACGACGCCGCGCAATGGCGCGAATGGTCCACGAACATCAGCCGGCTCGGTCGGCCGACGGCATCGCTGGACATCGCGAAGTTTTTGCTCTCGATCTAATCGCTGCCCCGGCTCGACAGAGTCTCGCCCTACCAAAGGCGACCGCGATTCTTGGCCGGTAGGGCGAGACTCTGTCGAGCCGAGCGAGTTCATCTCTGGCGATATATTTCTGTTCCGCCGACGAACGTCTGCAGCACTTCCAACTCCGGCGACAACACCACGAAATCCGCATCCGCTCCCGCTTCCAGTTTGCCCTTCGTCTTCGCGCCAAGAGCGCGAGCCGGATTCGCGCTCGCCATGGCGATGGCTTCATGCAGCGGAACGTTCACCTCGTTCACCATCACCCGGACAAGATTGATCATTCGCGACGCGCTTCCCGCGAGCGCGGAAAGATCGGCCAGCCAGCAGACGCCGTCGCTGACCACGCAACTGCGGCCGAAAAGCGAGAACTCCGCGCCGTCAGGCAAGCCCGCTCCTGCCGTCGCATCGGTCACGAGACAAATCCCGCGCGCACCTTTCGCGCGATACAACATCTTCATCAATGTCGTCGGAACGTGGTGCCCGTCGGCGATCAATTCGCAGACGACCTCCGGTTCGCTCAGCGCGAATTCCAGCATCCCCGCCACGCGACGCGCGCCTTCTCGGTGCATCGTCGACATGGCGTTGAAGGTGTGCGTGACATGACGCATCCCGTGCGTGAAACCAGCGCGCGCCTCCACGTCCGACGCATCGCTGTGGCCTCCACTGACAATGATGTTCCGCGCTCGCAACTGATCGATGAGATCGAGAGCGCCCGGCAACTCGGGAGCCAGCGTGACGATTCTGATTATGTCCGCATAGTTCAATAGTTCCGCCGCGCTCTCAGCGTCTGGATCGCGAATAAATTCCTCGCGCTGCGCGCCGCGTTTCGCTCGAGAAATAAAAGGTCCTTCGATGTGGACGCCGGCGATCATCGTGCTGCTGTGATCGCGAACCGCGCGCAACACTTTGACGATTTCCGCGATCGGCGCGGTCACCGTCGTCAATAAGAGCGACGTGGTGCCGCCGCTCGCGTGATAATCGCAGATCGCTCGGAATGCTGCCGGCGACGCTTCCATCGTGTCGCGACCGAGCGCACCGTGAATATGCAGATCGATAAATCCCGGCGCGAGATAGTTTCCGCGCAGATCGATCGCTTCCGCGCCAGATCGTTCGCGAACATCCGTGATTCTTCCGTCCGCAACGACGAGCTCGAGGCCATCGCGAATTCCATCCGGAAAAATAAACCGAGCGTTCGAGAAAATCATTGAGCGCGACTCTAACTTGGTAACCGCAGCAATTCATTAACGCGCGTCGCGATCTCCTCCGCGAAACCGAGGGCGCGCTTGAATTCCCAATCGCGGTCGAGCGGATTGGCGGTACTTTGGCAGCGCCGAAAAGTGGCGCGGTCGACCCAGCCTTGCAGCCACATCCGATGCCCGAGCACCGGCACGGGGAAATCGCTCCCGTGCAGAATCCGAGGAAGGATCTCGGCCCGGAGGCAATCGCGCAGATGTCCGCAGCGATTGAGTGAAATCATCGCGCTGATATCGCCGTAAAGATTTGGAAATTCGCGCAGCATCGCCACCCAGGCATCGAAGTGGTCGGGATCTAACGCGCCGCTCTTCGTGGCGCAATGCGCCGCGATCACGGTCACACCGCATTCCAGCGGAAAACGGAGCAGCCGCGGATCGGCCAGCGCCGCGTTGACCACTGGAACAGTGTGCTCACCGCCCGTATGCGCGAGCAGCGGCAGGCCCGATTCCGCCATGCGTTCCCAAAACAGCCGGTAACGCCGGTCGGAGAAATCGATGTTCTGACAATTCGGCAGACATTTCATCAGGACCGCGCCGCCCTCGAGACAGCGCTCCAGCTCGTCGAGCGCATCCCGGCGCGCGGGATGGATGGAAACGCCCGGAAGAAATTCAGGAAACTTTTTCGCCAGACCGAGCACGACATCGTTCGGCACAAACATGGAACCGAGATCTTCTCTCGGCGTTCCATCCGGGTCGTGGACGCGCTCATGCGCGAGCAGGACCACGGCGTCCATGGGAGATTCGTGCACGAGTTTCCAGAGATGGTCGGAGTAGATCGTTTCGAGATCGCCTTCCAATGCGCTGGCCGGAACTCCGAGCTGCCGGAGCATGAAACCGGCAAGCCAGCGATGCCACCCGCTGAGGCGCAGCCAGCCGCCGGACCCGGCCAAACCGTTGCCCACCATGTGGACGTGCGTGTCGATACGGCGGGCCGGGATCATTTGGTTATCCTACAGGTCGACACCTGGAAACGGCAGCGTTTTCACTGACGGCGCTTCGTCACGCGCGCTGTAGCCGCCTCGCTCTGTCGAGGCGTTCGGCGGACACGGCGACAGAGCGCCGTGGCTACAGCGGGGACCGACGCGCGAGTTTGCGCAATTGCGTTCCCACCTCGGTAAGTCCATCATCTTCGCTGCGATGAAATTCGACTACGACGCTGTGATCGTGGGCGGCGCGTTCTCCGGCGCCGCCACGGCGCTGATGTTGAAGCGCAAACACCCGGCGGCGCGAATCCTGATCGTCGAAAAGACAGCCGAGTTCGATCGCAAAGTAGGCGAATCGACGACCGAGATCAGCAGCGCTTACATGACGCGCATCCT
>QHBM01000135.1 GCA_003244145.1 Chthoniobacterales bacterium | reverse complement strand
GGCTCGATAACGTCGTCTTCCGTTTAGGCCTCGCCAATACTCGCAGCGGCGCCCGGCAGCTAGTCTCGCACGGCCACGTCCAAGTGAACGGCCGCAACGTGAACATCGCTTCGTTTAACGTCAAAGCCGGCGATGAAGTGGCCGTGAAAGACAAGCCCAAGTCGCGCCAACTCGCGTTGCGCAACCTGGAGCTGACCCAAATTGCGCCGGTTCCGGATTGGCTCGTGGCGAATCGCGATGCGCTCAGCGGCAAAGTTTCGCGCATTCCCACGCGCGACGAAATGCAACCGATGGTCAACGAGCAGTTGATCGTCGAGTTGTATTCGCGGTAGGGCGCAAATCCGACTGTGGTCGGAGGGCAAACGTTCCTTGGACTTTCGGTCGAGAGTTCTATTTCACTTCCTCTGAAGGTGAATTACATTTCGGAATGGGCATCGGGCAAACAATCGGGACGATTTTGCGTGAGACATTCACAGCGCCGGCATCAGGGTCATACGTCATCCAAGCTCCGCAAGAGCGTATCGTCCTCAGGCAAGGAGGTAATTACGCGAATATCGATTTGTCCGGATTTAATCTCTCCGGGCTCGATTTGCATGGGACGAACTTCCGAGGCGCAATTTTGAAAAACGCCAATTTAAGCGGCACAAACTTGATCGGCGCCGATTTGAAAGGAGCCGATCTCGATGGTGCCATCATTAGCAGCGCGAAGTTCGATAACGCCTCACTCGATCAAACCGCGCTGAGCCATGTCATCTACGATATTCCACCTTCTGGTTTGAACATCGAAACGGCCCTATAACGGATGCCCGACCCCCCACCGCCACCACTGAAGATACCGGCCTCGTTCAAGATGGTATTTCTTGTGGTAGTCGGGTTTACGCTCCTTTGCCTTGTGTGTATCGCGGGCCTCGCGTTTTTCGGGGATCACGCTGTTAAGGAGGGTGATTATTCCGATTTTTCAACGGAATTTGTACACGGCGTGTAGTTTTGGCTGGCAGGCGGGTCTTGGTGCAATCCTAGGCCTAATTGGCGGTAAAGTAACTCAGTAGTTGGCTTGGCCGAACTGGACCTTAACTGAAAAGGGCAGTCTCTTAGCTCTCGAGCAGCTCCAGCGCTTTGCTGTAGCTGCGACGCTGCAGGAAATGGCGGAGTTGCGGATCGATGTCGCGAGGCAATTGTTGCTCGAGGTGTTCGATCCTTTCCGAGACGAGGCGCAACCGTTCGGTGTGCGCGGCGGGATCGCGGCGGCTTTCTTCGTCAGCGATGATCGCGAGACGTTCGCGCAAGGTGGTGGCCAGGTCGGTCATGATTTTATCCATCGGAAAAGCTTGAAACGGGGAGGGGTTTCGCGCAAGCGTCCGTTATGGGCGACAAGCCGCCAAAAAAAATCCTGATCGTGGACGACGATGTCGCGCTGACGCGCGTGATGCGCGAAGCGCTGACCTCTTTCTTGCGTTGTGAAGTCGATACTTCGCCGAATCCCGAATACGGATTCGAGCTGGCCCTGAAAAAAACCTACGACCTGATGTTGTTCGATTTCTCCATGCCGATGATCGACGGCGCGATGCTTTTTTTCCTAATCGGGAAGGTTTACAACCACTCCATCCCGCCGCGCGTGGTTCCACCGCTTCTGCTGGTGACCGGAAAAGGCGAGGAGAAACGCGCCCAGGAATTACTGCGGGAAGCCGGTGTGCGCGGCCTGGTGCCGAAGCCGTTCGCGATCAATCGTCTGATCGAAAAGATAATGGAATGCGTGCCGGGGATTGAATCTGTGGACGCCTGAACAAAGCTGCTCCAGCGGACGCGCTTACGGGGACATGCGGCCGGCTTCCTCAATCAATTGCCGGCGGGCTTCGATCCAATCGTGGGCGGAATCGCCGGGAAGCGAGAGACGATGGCGCCGCTCTGCGATGAAATAGGCGCGAATCCGAATGGCTTCATCCGATGGCTCGGCCGGTGCGGGAGCTGAGGGCGCCTTTGGGGATTCGTCCGGCGTTGTCGGTTTCGCGGCTTTCTCCTTCGCGACCGGTTTCTTTTTCTTCGGCTTCGCGGCGGCCGTNNGCCGTGCGCGGCTTTTTGGCGGGACGCGCGATCTCTTTTTGGCCGTTGCCGGCAGCGTTTACCGGCGCGACCTCGCTTTGCTTTTCAGGTTCGATTTTAAATTTTTTGGCCACGTAGTTTGTCTCCGACTGGATGCGAGACCGAATACCCGGCGGGCGCGGGTTGCAAGCGGATTTTGCAAAGCGGTTGCGCGAAGCGAGCAACTTCGCCTACCGTGCGGCCATGCGACACTTCGTTTTCCGCTGGCTCGTGACCACCGTCGGCGTGATGGTCGCGGCGGCGTTTCTCCCCGGCATTGGCTACGACAGCACCGGATCGTTAATTGGCGCGGCCCTGCTCCTCGGCATTCTGAACGCGTTCGTCCGCCCGGTCTTGCTCATTCTGGGCGCGCCCTTGATTTTGCTGACGCTGGGATTTTTCATCCTGATCATCAACGGGCTAATGCTGTATTGGGTGCCGGGCATCGTAAGGGGATTTCACGTGGATGGATTCTGGAGCGCTTTCTGGGGGGCGATTGTGATTGGGATTATCAGCTGGGTATTGAGCGCGTTCTTTCGGGGAAGCGATGGCCGCGTGCATGTCCTCACCCATCATACTCAGATCAAACGCGTCCAAGGCCGCGTGATCGAACCGGGGAGCGAACGCTAATGACGTATTGTCTGGGAATGCTCTGCCGCGCGGGCGCGGTGTTTTTGTCCGACTCCCGAACGAGCGCCGGGATGGACAACATCACTATGTGCAGCAAGATGCGGATTTACGAGAAGCCGGGCGAAAGCGTCATCTGCATCCTGAGCTCGGGAAATCTTTCGCTGACCCAGGCTACGATCGCATTGCTCGACGAGGATATTCATCTCGGGGCGAAGGACACGGGCCGCGAACAATTGACGAACCGGCAGACGCTCTACGAGACCGTGCGCTATGTCGGATCGAAGGTGCGCGAGGTGGAGAAAAGAGATCGCGCCGCGCTCGAGGCCGACGGCTTTGATTTCAACATTCACCTGATTGTGGGCGGCCAGATCGCCGGGTTCGCGCCGGAGGTGCACCTGGTTTACCCGCAGGGGAACAGTATCCACGCGACGCGCGATTCGCCTTTCCTGCAAATCGGCGAACGGAAATACGGCAAGCCGATCCTTGATCGCGGTTTCAATTACGAGAGCGCCCTGGCGGACGCGGTGAAGGTCGGCATTCTCTCGATCGACGCGACGATGAAGAGCAACGTTTCGGTGGGCCCGCCGATCGACATCCTTTGTTACGAGACCGATTCGCTCCAGGCGAAGTTGCGCGCGCATCTCGACGAGGACGACCCGTATTTGCAACAGATCAGCGAGAAGTGGCAGGACGGCCTGGTGAAGCTCGTGAACGAAATGCCCGCGCCGGATTTCAGCAAGCCGGCGCTCGGGCTCGCCACCGCAGCCTAGGCGATTTGCGCGCCGACAATGTCTCAGAGTGATGCTGATCCGGTCGTTAGGCCGCTGGTCAAGATCTGCGGCCTAACGAATGTGGCCGACGCCATGGCGGCGATCGAATTCGGGGCCGACGCTCTTGGGTTCAATTTCTACCCGGGCACCAAGCGCTACGTCGGCGCCGGCGCGGCGCGAGAGTGGATGGCTGAATTGCCAGCGACGACCGTGAAGATCGCCGTGGTGGTGGACCCCGCCTGGGATGAGGCGCTGGCGCTGGCGGCCTGGCCGGGAATTACGGCGCTCCAATTGCACGGCAGGGAAACCCCAGGGTTTTGCAGAAGACTGGCGGAGCAGGGGATCCGGTTCTCCAAGGCAATTCCGGTGACGAACGGGGAGGCGCTGAGCGATGTCTCTTCGTTCTTCACCAGGACGATTGTGCTCGATTCTGCGCACAGCGGCCAATTTGGTGGAACTGGGCGGACCTTCCCTTGGGAGATCGCCGACCAGTTTGTTCGAGCGAATTCTAATCTTCGCGTGATTCTTGCTGGGGGTTTGACCCCCGACAATGTGGCAAACGCGGTGGCGACCGTGCGACCTTTTGGGGTGGACGTGACGAGCGGCGTCGAAGCATCGCCCGGGCGCAAAGACCAGGGACTTTTGCGAGCATTTATCGCGGCCGCGCGGGGCTGCTGACGTCTCACGCCGAGGCGGACAACTCGCGAGATCCTTTGGCGAGGCGTGGGGATTCTCGGCAGCGGGGGCTGGTCTGCAACCTGCTTTAGACCATTCCGCATTCATCAACTTCCCATCATATCTATGGCTAATCGCTTCAAACCCACTCTCTGCGCCGCGGTAGTCGCGTTCGCTGCTGTGACTCTCGGCCAGGCGCAGACAAGTTCGCCGGTGCCCGCTCCCGCCACCAGCCCGATCGACATTCTCAAAAAGGCGCCCGCGGCTGAGACGGTCACCAAGCCCGTTACACCGACCCTGCCCAGCGTTGCGTCCACCAAGGGCGACAACTCGCTCATGCTCGTCCAAGCCTCGACAGCGAATGCGGCGCCATCGCCCAGCGTTGCGCCGAACAGTTCGACCACCACCACCCAAACAACCGCTGCGGGACCTGTCGAACCGGAGACCGTGGCAGACAATGGCGGGGTTGCCGTTCGCGAATTCCAAGGCGACGACGTGGGCCAGGTGCTCCGGCTTCTGGCGCGCCAAGCCAAGATCAACATGGTCGTGAGCGAAGCAGTCGTCGGGACCGTGACGATGCGCCTCGAGGATGTCACCGCGCTCCAGGCCGTGACGATCATCGTGAAAGCCAAGGGCCTCTTCCTCGATAAGATCGAGAACGTTTATTACATCAAGACCGCTGCTGAGAGAACGGCCGAGCCGACCGAAAGCGACAGCTATCAGTTCAGCTATGCTCGCGCGAAAGAAACTGCGCCTCTCATTGCCGGACAGCTGTCCAGCAAGGATGCCCCGCAGGTTGACGAACGCACCAACACCCTCTTTTTCCGCGAGACTCGCGGCAACATCGACAACATCCGCAAGCTTCTCATCCAGATCGATAAGCCGACCAAGCAGGTCATGATCGAAGCACGCCTGGTCGAAGTGACCGCCAATCCGCGGCAATCGTACGGGATCAACTGGGGCGGAGTGCTGGGCGGCTCGAATAACCCTCAGACAATTCAATTTGCCGGCAGTCAGCCCGCCGGCCCTCCCGTCAGTTCGATTAATCCTGTGACCGGCGCCGTAACAACGGTTCCGGGCGTACAGCCGGTAGCTAAAGTGGATGCCAGCGGAAAACTTCTCGGAAACAATTTCCTATTCGACAAAGCGCTGAATGTGCTGGGCGGCCAATTCGCCATTCTTTCCGCTCCGCAAATGTCTGTGACAATCCGGGCGCTGAACGAAGATTCAGACGCCGAATTCCTGGCTAACCCGCGCATCGTCACGGCGGACAACATGCAGGCGAAGATTGAGATCATTCGCAGCCAGCCGGTGCCGCAATTGAATTTCAACGAACAGACTGCCACCGCTGTTTTCGGCGGATTCCAGGACAAGAAGTTCGGCAACACGCTGGTGGTGAAGCCCTCCGTGAACAAAGACAATTTCATTACGCTGGCGGTCAAACCGGAGATCAGCAACAAGGTCGGCGACCAGTTATTCAGCATTCCGGGCGGCAGCGGCGGCACCGTGGCCAGCCCGATCATCGATACTCGTTCGCTCGACTCAAACGTCTTGATCAAGAGCGGCGATACCCTGGCCATCGGCGGGTTGCTTCAGGACGAAGTCACCAAAGCGCGCACCAAGGTGCCGATCATGGGTGACATCCCGATCCTCGGTTATTTCTTCCAGGAAAAACTCAACGCGCGGACGAAGCGAAATCTTCTCGTGTTCGTTACCCCCACGATCATCGATCAACATTACGGCACAGGCCTCGAAGATCAGGTCAGCGGCTTGCATCACACCGGCGAAGAGTACGCGGACCCGAATGGGTGGCGGAACAATGCCAAAGGCGCCATCCGCCTTGTCCCAACTTCGAACCGGCACATAGCGGCCGATTATCCGAAGCCCGGAACGCCTCCGGCCCCGGCGACGAGCGAAACGACTACCACCACCAAAAAAGTGGAGTTCATGAGCACCGCCAAGGACCGCGATTTGGGTCAGTAGAATTTAGTCAGTAAAAGATTGTGGGGTTGAGAGGGGGCGGATTCTCGCGAGAGGTCCGCCCCTTTGTTTTGCGGCGAATCATTCCGCCAGGTAGCGGCTCAAACTGGTCCGAAGTTCGGTCCTGGCACGGAAGAGAAGGCTCTTCACCGCCGAGACGGATTGATCCAGGATTTCCGCGATCTGCTCGTAGCTCAATTCTTCGTAGCGGCGCAAGATGACCGCCATTCGTTGGGTCTCCGGCAGGCGCGCGATGGCCGCGTCGATGGCCTGCTGCAATTCCTGTTCGAGCAAGGAAGCATCCGGCGTCAGCGCGTGCTCGTCTCTCAGGGGGCGCTCCTCCTCGCCGGGCTCGGGCTGAAGCGGAACCTGCGGATGGCGCGACCGGCGCCGCAATTCGTTGAAAACCAAATTGCGCGTGATCGTCAGCAGCCACGTCGTGAACTTCGCTTTCGGCACGTAGCGCCTCGCATTTTTCCATACCCGCACAAACACCTGCTGGGCGATATCTTCGGTGTCCGAATTGTTCCCGAGCATCCGGGCGACCGTCCCGACGACTAATCGTTGATGGCGCTCAATCAATCGCTCGAACGCGCGGGTTTCGCCCGCGCTCACCAGCTGCATCAAGCGGATGTCCTCCGCCTCCTCGTGGGACCGGTCCGCTGGATTGGCTTTAGCAAGTGACATTGTAGAAAAGACGCCTCGGCTGCGGGTGTGGTTACGAGCTTCGCCCGCGATGGCCCTCTTGCCCGAACGTCACCTCCTGCGGTGCTTTCGGTTGCAACGAGCCGGGAGCATGTGCATCATGCCTGCGAAATTCTTCACTGCGTACCTTGTCGATGAATCTATCTCTCATTTCCAATGACCTTCGGCCGATCGCCGAAAAGGTCGAGGGCCGGCAGCGCATCTCCGATTCCGAAGCCCTGCAACTGTATCGCAACAACGATCTCAACGCACTCGGCCTCATCGCCAGCACGGTCCGGCAGCAGAAGAATGGAAACATCGCGACCTACATTCTGAATCGCTACATCAATTACTCGAACGTCTGCATTCTCTCCTGCCAATTTTGCGCCTTTGCGGCGAAGAAACGCGACGCCCATGCCTTCGAGCGCTCGATCGACGACATCGTGGTCGCAGTCCAGGAATCGCTCGCCGCCGGGATCACCGAAGTCCACATGGTCGGCGGGTTGCATCCCACCTTGAAGAAAGATTGGTACCTGGATTTGCTGCGCCGCGTCCGCGCGCTCGATCCGAACCTGATCATCAAAGCCTTTACTGCGATCGAAGTCCGGCACCTGGCCCAGCGGATCTTCAAGCTTCCGATAGCCGATACCCTCGCCGTCTTGCGCGAGGCGGGCCTGGGCGCGCTCACCGGCGGTGGCGCGGAAATCTTCGATGCCGAAGTGCGCGATGAAATCTGCCGCGGCAAAGAGAGCGCGGAGGAATGGCTCGAGGTCCATCGTCTCTGGCATGAAATGGGGGGCCGCAGCACCTGCACGATGCTGTACGGCCACATCGAGACGCTGGAGCAGCGCGTCGATCATCTGCGCCAGCTTCGGGAATTGCAGGATGATACCGGCGGATTCACCGGCTTCGTCCCTTTTGCTTTCGAGCCGCAGACTACGATTCTCGCGCACGTGAAACCGGCCTCGGCCATCGATCAACTTCGCAATCTCGCCGTCAGCCGCATTTACCTGGATAACTTCGATCATCTGACGGCTTATTGGGTTTCGATGGGATTGCCCCTGGCGCAGGTTTCGCTTAGCTACGGCGTGGACGATTTGCATGGCACGATCATGGAGGAAAAAATCTTTCACATGGCCGGCGCCAAAACGCCGCAGGAACAAACGGTTGCCACCTTGGAACACGTCATCCGCGAGGCCGGCCGCGAACCGGTGCAGCGGGACAGCTTCTACCGGCATTTGCCCCGGCGGCGGCCCGCGGCGACCGCTTCGCCCGCGGTGGAGTCCGAGCTGGTTTGCGCCTGACGCGTGGCTGACGCGGAACGGCTCCGGATCGGTTGCGTTAAGTATCTCAACGCGCGTCCGCTCATTCACGGGTGGCCCGGAGAAGTTGTCTTCGATCATCCCGCCTCGCTTTGCGAACGGCTCGCCGCCGGTTCGCTCGACGTCGCGCTCGTTTCGAGTTTCGAATTTTTGCGGAACCCGGTTTACACCCTCGTCGATGGCATTTCCATTTCGTCGAACGGACCCGTGCATAGCGTCTTCGTCGCGCACGCGGGCGACCTCGCGAAGATCGAGGAGATCGAGATCGACCCGGCGTCGCTAACTTCAGTTAATCTGTTGCGCTGTCTTCTCGCCGAAGCCGGTCTCTCACCCAAGTTCGTCGTTCGCTCCCGCCTGATGCAACGTGCGATCACTCCGCGCCTGGCGAAATTTTTCATCGGCGATCAGGCCATCCGGTTTCGCGACGAGGACACGGCGGCGTTTCAGTTCTGGGACCTCGGGGAAGAATGGGAAAAGCTCACGCACCTTCCGTTCGTTTACGCGCTCTGGCTCATCCGGCCAGAAGTGCCGGAGCCGAAAGCGATCGCGGACCGCCTTCGCGCCTGCCGCGATAACAATCTGCGAGAATTCGATGTCGTCCTTGCGGAGGAAACAGAATTCAGCGCGGAGTTTTGCTCCTATTACCTTCGCGAATGTCTGAGCTACCAATTCGGCCGGCGCGAGAGGGAGGGTCTGTCCGCCTTCCGGAAACTCTGTGAGAAGCACGGGGTTCTGTGGCACGACTCTCGGCTGGTCATATGACGTCGCTGGACCACGCGGCACGCTTGATCGGGCCGGTGCGAGTTGTCAGTGCGACCTGCCGACAATAAAATGTCCGGTGGAACGACGCTGGATTCTTGCTCAGACCGAAACGAAGCCGAACGCGGCGATCGCGTGGGCGGAAATTTGCGGACTGCCTTGCATCGCCGACTTGCTGCAACGGAAAGGGTTCAGTTGCGCGGATGAGGTCAACGCTTTCCTCCAGCCGCGTCTGAGTTCCTTGAGCGATCCTTTTCTTCTCCCGAACATGGAGGCCGCGGTCGCGCGTCTGTTGCGCGCGATCGATCAACGGGAACGCATCGTCCTTTTTGGCGACTACGATGTTGATGGCATCACGTCTCTGGCGTTGCTGGCGGAAATGCTGCGCAGTTACGGCGCGAGCCCGGAATTATTCTTGCCGCTGCGGATGGAGGAAGGCTACGGCTTGAGTCGGGAAAGCATCGAGCGCTGCTGCCAGCAACATCACCCGCAACTTCTGGTCGCGGTCGATTGCGGCACGTCATCGCTGGCCGAGATCGGGCAGCTGAAAGCGAATGGCGTCGATGTCATCGTGCTCGATCATCACGAACCGAAATCCGAATTGCCGAATTGTGTGGCCGTGGTGAATCCGAAAACGGATTCGAATTGCGCGTTTCAATATCTTTGCAGCGTCGGAATCGTCTTCAAACTTTGTCACGCCTTGCTGAAGAGGCGACCGGCGCCGGGCTTCGATTTGAAAGCGAACCTCGATCTCGTCGCGCTCGGGACGGTGGCCGACATCGTCCCGCTGAAGAATGAGAACCGCGTCTTCGTCCAGCGCGGCCTGAGAGAGATCGCGAAGTCGCGGCGTCCGGGCATTCGGAAGCTGATGGAAGTGGCGGCGGTGCGTTCGCCGCTTGGAGCCTCAGATATCGCCTTCCGCCTGGGTCCGCGCCTCAATGCGGCAGGACGGCTCGCGACGGCGGAAAGGGCTTTGCGACTCTTGCTCACGCGCGATGAGACCGAGGCGACGGAACTGGCCGCGCTCCTCGATGCGCAGAACCGCGAGCGCCAGGCGGTCGAGCGAAAGATTTTCGACGAAGCGGAAGAACAGTTGGCGAAGGCATTCGATCCGGAGCGCGACGCCGCGATTGTTCTGGGCGCGCGCGAATGGCATCCCGGTGTTCTCGGCATTGTCGCCTCACGCCTTGCTCGAAAACATCATCGGCCGGCGATCATGGTCGCCTTCGATTCCAACGGTCTCGGCAAAGGAAGTGGCCGCAGCATCGAAGGATTATCGCTGGTCGAGGCGCTCGGCCATTGCGAAGAGTGGCTGGAAAAATTTGGCGGACACGAGATGGCGGCCGGCCTGACCATGCGGGAAGAACAATTTCCCGCGTTCGCCGATGCCTTCCGGAAAGCTGCGCGCACATTGCTTTCGGAGGAGAAGTTGCAACCGCGTTTGCACCTCGATCACGAACTGGCCTTCTCCGAACTCAACGCCGACCTGCTGCGCTGGTGTCAGGTCCTCGAACCGTTTGGCAGCGGCAATCTCCAACCGATGTTTTTCGCGCGCGCCGTCGAGTCGGCCGTAGCGCCGCAAATTTTGAAGGAGAAACATCTCGTTCTGCGTCTGCGCCAGAAGAACCATTTTCAGCGCGCGATCTTTTTCGACGGCGCTTCTTCGGCGTTGCCGTGCCCTCCGTGGGACATGGCCTTTCGCGTGAACGCGGACGAATACGAAGGCGAGACGCGGCTGCAAATTCAAGTCGAGGCCTTGCGCGCGGCCGCGCCGATCGAATGATCGAACTTTCGCAGGAGCTGAGCGAGCTGGACTGGATTCTGCGGCCCAAGCTGACGGCGCTGCGCCGGCTCGAGATCGCCACGGTCGAAGATCTGATCACCCACTTTCCCCGCCGTTACGAGGACCGCACCGAGTTCGCCGTATTCCCTCGCGACGAAAGCGAAACGCCGATTTGTCTTTGCGGCGAGGTCGTCAAGACGCAGATCCGCCGTTTTGGCGGCTGGAAAAAGATTTTTGAAGCGACGCTTCAAGAGTCGGACGCGAACGCCCTCAGCCAGCCGCTCGTCCTGCGCTGGTTCAATTTGCATTACGTCCAGAAAATGATTGCGACCGGCCAGCGCCTCGTCGTCTTCGGCAAACCGCGGCTGCGCGGGCAGCGGCTTTGCATGGAGCATCCGGAATTTGAAGTGATCGAGAACGACGAAGAAATCTCGGTGCACTTCCGTCGCATCACTCCGATTTATCCGGCGACCGAAGGACTTTCTCAGCGGGTTTTTCGCGGATTGATTTTCCGGTTGCTGGAGGATCTCGATGCCGATTCGATCCAGACGTTGTTGCCGAAAGGCGTCAACCTCGGGTCCCGAGTCGAGGCGTTGCACCAGATCCACTTTCCGGAGACCAAGAAGCAATGCGATGCAGCTCGGGAGCATCTGGTTTTTTCGGAATTTTTTGCCATGCAGATGTTGATCGCGTCGCGCCGCACGGCCGCTTCCGCGCGGAGCGGGCAGGCGCATTGCGGTCCCGGCACTTTGCTGGAGAAATTCCTGCGGGGCTTGCCCTTCGACCTAACCGACGCGCAAGGGCGCGTGATCGAAGAGTTGCGCCGCGACCTCGCCTCGGTTCATCCGATGAATCGATTGTTACAAGGCGACGTCGGGTCGGGTAAAACCGTGGTTGCGATCGCGGCGATCCTTCTCGCCGCGGAAGCCGGTTTCCAGGCCGCGCTCATGGCCCCCACGCAAATCCTGGCGGAACAGCATTACGCCGTTCTCTGCCGCTGGCTCGAGCCCTTGGGTGTGCGGCTGGCGCTGCGAACGGGATCGCGGCAGGAAGACAACACGCCATTACCACTCTTCGCGAAGGACCGATCTCTGGGGAGCGCACGCTTGCAGCGTGCTGGCGATGGCGTTCCGCCATCGCGAACTTTAGAAGGAAGCGTCGCGGATGGCGGCACCAACTATTCAAAGCGTCGTCTTCCTCATTTCGAGAAACCATGGGCGATTTATGCGGTCGCAATTGCGACTCGAAGTCGGCGAACCCTCTCTGCGGCCGCCCGAGGCCTTGTCCTCGATGCGTGGCGGCATTTTCATGAGAAACGCTATGAACTTTTTGCGCTCTGCGTCATGCCGAATCACGTCCATGCGGTCTTTCAGCCATGGCCAAAGGAACAAGATGCCGCCGACAATGCGGTCTTTTGGTCGCTGACCGAATTGTTCAGGTCGCTGAAATCTTTCACCGCGCGGGAGATCAACCGACTCGAAGGGACGCAGGGACCTGTTTGGGAGAAAGAAACTTTCGATCGGTATATTCGCGGGGACCGTGATCTGGCGGAGAAATTCGCGTACGTCATGCGCAACCCCTGGGATGCGGGAATCGTGCAGCCAGCCCAGGATTATCCATGGGTGTGGACGCCGGAGGATGAGGTTCGACGATCAGCGCGCGGCAAATCTCCCGAAAGTTCGTCGCGGCAGAATGCCGCGACCAGCACGCTGCAAGCGTGCG
>QHBM01000054.1 GCA_003244145.1 Chthoniobacterales bacterium | reverse complement strand
CTTCACATCCTCGCCGCCGATCGACATCAAACCGACGCACGGATTTTTGTAGCCCATGACATGGCGCGAATAAACCGAGCCCATGATGGCGTATTGCAGGAGGTGCTCGGCCCGCGCATCGCTGTTGGCTCCGGCATCGATCAAAACGAAAACGTTCGTTTCCGTTGGGATAACCGCGGCAATGCCCGGCCGATCGACACCCGGCAGAGTCCGCAACTTGATCGCGGTGGCCGCAACGGCCGCGCCGGTATGGCCCGCGCTCACGATTGCGGCCGCCTCGCCTTTTTTTACCAGGTCCACCGCGCGGCTGACCGACGAATCCTTTTTCCGCCGGACCGCATCGATCGCGCTGTCGCTCATTTCGACGACCTGGGTCGCGTGGAAAATCTCGATCCGGCGATCGTTGCAGCCGTGTTTGTTCAGTTCGGCTTCGATTCGCGGGGTGTCGCCGACGAGAAACAGCTTGCTGATGTGGGGGTACTCTTTTAGCGCAAGGACCGCTCCACCAACGATATTTGGCGGACCGAAATCGCCCCCCATGGCATCCAGTGCGATTTTCATCGGAGCGGGATTTTGCGGATTTCGGGCTGTGAATGCAAAATCAAAAAACGCTAAAGCGTCGCAGGGTTAAAGCGTTGGAGCGGGTCCCCGCTTTAACTCTTCAACGCGTCACGCCTTTACCGTCAGCACCTGGCGGCCCTTGTAATAGCCGCAAGAGGGGCAGGCGGTATGCGACGCAACGGTGCTCCCGCATTGCGTGCACTTATTGAGCTGAGGAGCTTGCCAGTGGTGCGACGCCTTGCGCGTGCGCAGGCGCATCTTCGAAGTTTTGCGTTTGGGAACTCCCATAAGGGCAAACAGGAAAGCAGGAATTTCGTAAAAGACAAATTGTAGCTGCCGCCGTCGCTGGCGGCAGAGTAAGTTTGCGGGTTTTCTCACCGCGCGTTCTGCTGGAGACAGCGGCAGCTACAACTTCAACTTATCCAGCGCGCTCCAATCCGGCTGGGCCTTCTCCTCTTTTTCAGCCGCGGGAACACCGGCGCCCATCTCTGCCGGAGCCGGACAGACCCTGCCGCCTTCCCGATCGCAGTGCGGATGCGCCGGCAGGTTCAACAAAATGTCCTCCCGCAAATACGGGGTGAGATCGATCAACTCCGGTCCCGTCAATTCGAGATGAAGCGAGAACGCCTTTACTTCGATGTCGAAAGGAAACGGCTCGAGGCACCGAACGCATTTCAATTCGACCGGCTGGACGAGGCGACCGCTGGCCCACAAGGCGCCTTCGGAAATTCCGACGTCGAGCGAATAGCGGAGCGGCCCGGTGCAACTCACATCCTCCTTTTCCAAATCCTGGATCGGACAATCTTCCTCGCCCTCGAGATGCAGGCCATCAGCCTGAATTTGCCGGAGATGGATTTTCACTCGCTTACGCTTTCGGGACGTTTGAGTTTGAGTTTGTTTCGAAGCGCTGTGGCTACCCGAGCCGGAACGAACTCGGCCACGTCGCCGCCCAGCCGCGCGATTTCTTTCACGATGCGCGAGCTGAGATAAGTGTATTCCTCTTTCGGCATCAGAAAAATCGTCTCGACCGTCGCTTCGAGTTTCCGGTTCATCAGGGCCATTTGGAATTCGAATTCAAAATCGGAAATAGCGCGCAATCCGCGGATGACGGCGGTGGCTTTGCGCGTGAGCGCGAAATCGACCAGCAACCCATTGAGCGGGGCGATCTCCACGTTCTTGAGTTTCCCGATGGTGGCCCGAAGGAGACCGAGCCTTTCTTCGAGGGTGAAGAGCGGATTCTTCTGGTCGTTGTGAGCCACGGCCACGATCACTTCGTCGAAAAGTTTTCGGGCGCGATCGATGACATCGAGGTGGCCATTCGTGACCGGATCGAAGCTGCCGGGATAAATCGCGCGTCGGATCATGACGGGAAGGTTGACGTTCAGGCCCTCCTCCGCAAGCCATGCCCGGCGGCGACTCCAGGGCGAGTTGCCGAATGCCTGCAAAGCTGGAAGATAAGTGGCGCGAAAACATGATCGATCCACCTTATCGGACCGTCGCCGTGGCCAGCACGTTTTCGCCGCGCTTTTTGCAGGTGCTGGCGGAAGCCAAGCGCGTCCGCGATCGGCTTTGCTCGCAGCTTCAGCTCATCTACGTGGGCGAGTCTGATGAGGAAACGATCAGAAAATTCGGCGCCGCATTCGTGGAACTGGATCTCCCGGCGGATTCCCGGGTTCATTATCAGAAGGGCGACGATCCCGCGGCCGCGATCCTGGAGGTGGCGAGAGCGAACGAGATCGATCTGATCGTCGCCGGAGCTTTGGAAAAGGAAGCGGCGCTCCGTCAATTTCTCGGCAACGTCGCGCGCCGTCTCGTCCGGGAGGCATCCTGCTCGGTCATGCTTTTCACCAAGCCCGCCCGGGAACCACAGCAGCTTGGCCGCATCGTGTTGCTCGCGGATTATTCCGATCACGGCCGGGCCGCGTTGCATAAGGCGTTGCGGCTGGCGGCGCTGGAGGAGTGCGAAAAACTTTTCGTGATCCGCGTTTACACCACCTTCGATGAAGCACGGGCCAAGGCGCGGACGGATGCGCCGCAAGTTGGGAACGAAGGAGCTCGCACCTTGGAGGAAGAAGAGGCGGCGCTGGAGCATTTCATCGATTCCGCGGGAGCGACCGATGTCCCGATTGAAGCGAGATGCATCCGCGGCAACACGGGCTATGCCGTGCTCGATTTCGTTCAATCGATCGAGGCGATGATGCTGGTGGTGCCGGACGATCCCGGTACTCCCGGTCTCCCGGTCCACATCGAGTGGGTGAGCGATGTGATCCCGTGCAATCTCTGGGTGATTCGATAGTGCTTGTCGAGCGGCGGGCCGGTTGATTCTATCGCGGCGATGGATGCCGCCAGCGCTTTTCAGCCTTTCGGGCTGGCGCATTTTGTCGTGATCACGCTGACCCTTGCTCTGCCCTTTATTCTAGCGGCGTTTGTGCGCAAAGCGCGCTGGCCCCGGTGGGAGCGAGTCATCGGCCAACTGCTCGCGGTCTTGCTCCTGGTCAACTACCTCGGTTACGAAATCTATCTGGCGTCAACGGTCGGATTGACCTGGGAGAAAGCGCTGCCGTTTCAGCTCTGCGATTGGGCGATGATCGCGATCCTGGTGGCTTTGTTGACGGGTCGCGAACGCTGGCTCGAAGTCGCCTATTTTTGGGGAATCGGCGGGACTCTGCAGGCAATCATCACGCCCGATTTGAAGTACGCGTTTCCCGATATTCGCTTCCTGAGCTTTTTCATCGGGCACTGCGGGATCGTGATCGGCATTGCTTTTCTGATGATTGTGCGCGGGTTCCGTCCGCATTTCCGTTCGATCGTGCGGACCTTCGCGTGGTCGGAACTATATTTTGTGCTGACGATCGTGGTCGATCTCCTCACCGGCGTGAACTACGGTTATCTGCTCCACAAACCGGAGGCAGCGTCGCTCTTGAGTTACCTGTCGGATCAGCGCGTGATTTACATTTTGCAGATGCATCTGCTGGCCCTTGTCTTCTATCTCGTGCTCTATTCACCTTTTGCGGTTTATGATCTCGCCATGATACGAAGAACATCACACAAAGGTCACCACGGAACACAAAGGTAAGGAAGGTGGGGCCAATCTCCTCCGTGTTCCTTTGTGACCGTTGTGTGAGCCTGCTTTTTGCCTGATCGTCTGCTCGCGTGAAACCCAAGCCGCTCAAGATTCGATCCGTCACCATCGGCGGCCCGCGTCCCGCGTTCGTCCTCGGGCCGTGCGTGATCGAATCGGAGAAATTTGTCTGGCGCATGGCGCGCCGGATCGCGGAAATCTGCCAGGCCGAATCGGTGCCATTCATTTTCAAGGCGTCGTACGACAAAGCCAATCGAACATCGGTCCGTTCTTATCGCGGAATCGGCGTCGTGGAAGGCTGCGAAATTCTCGCGGCGATTGGGGAGGAATTCAAAATCCCAGTCACGACCGATGTCCACTCGCCGGCTGAAGCGGAGATCGCGGGTCACGTCATCGATATTCTCCAAATCCCGGCGTTCCTTTGCCGCCAAACCGATTTGCTCGGGGCTGCGGCTGAAACGGGTCGCGTGATTAACGTGAAGAAAGGGCAGTTCCTCGCGCCGTGGGACGTGAAAAACATCGCGGAAAAGCTGTCCTCATTCGGGAACGACAAATTCCTTTTCACCGAACGCGGCACCACTTTCGGCTACAACAATCTCGTGGCCGATTTCCGTTCGCTCTATTGGATGCGGCAAGCTGGTTACCGGGTCATTTTTGACGCGACCCATTCCGTGCAACGCCCAGGCGGAGCGGGGGATTCGACCTCGGGCGACGGCGCGCTTGCCCCGGTGCTCGCCCGCGCGGCCATGGCGGCGGGCTGCGACGGCATCTTCATGGAAGTGCACGAAAATCCGGCGCGCGCCTTATCGGATGGACCGAATCAGATTCCGCTAAAGCAGTTGCCGAAGCATCTCCGCATGTTAAAAGCTATTCATGCTGCCGTTTCGTAGCGGTCGCGCCGGAATCTCGCGCGCGTCCTCCGCTTTTTTGGTTCTCGCTTTCCTGACTTGTGCCGCGCTCGCGGCGGAAAAGGTCACGAAGCCGGCGGTCTCGGCCACACCGGAAAAAAAAGGGAGGCCGAAGCCGGAGGAAGGAATAAAGGACGTGCCTATCGCGGCAGGCCACGACGCGAAGGGCCTGGTCCTGCCGGATTTCGATCTCCTCGGACGGTTGCGGGGAAAACTGCAGGCCGGCGTGACGAAACGGCTGGATGACCAGCGGATCGAATTTCAGGGAGTGACATTCACCACCTTCGTGCCCGAGACCCAGACGCCGGACCTGGAGATCATCATGAAAACGTCGATCTTCAATTTGAAAACGCAGGTGCTCAATTCAACCGAGCGCACCACGGTGAAGCGGTCCGATTTCGAAATTGCCGGCGACAAGATGAAGTTCGAAATGCTGACGCGACAGGGAACACTCACCGGAAATGTAAAGATGGTGGTTCATGGCAAGGCCCGAACTCCCGGGAATGAGCACGAATGAGAGAATTCCGC
Organism: Chthoniobacterales bacterium; assembly: GCA_003244145.1. Classification (GTDB taxonomy): domain Bacteria; phylum Verrucomicrobiota; class Verrucomicrobiia; order Chthoniobacterales; family UBA10450; genus AV80. The sequence goes on along the minus strand of QHBM01000054.1, from coordinate 22,162 downwards.
GGTGTTTGCACAGTGCTCTGCTTCGCAGTCATGACCGGATTTGTTCACGGCCAGGGCTCGGCGCCGTCGACGCTTTCATCCCGGGCTCCGGCCAAGACGATCGAAAAAACTCCGGCCGAAAAGCCGGCGGCGGCAAAGGCTTCCGAAAAGAGCAGCGACGAAAAAGCGAAGGACAAAAAAACGGACGCGGTTCCGAAGGAACTTATCGTCACCGAGATTTATGCGGACGCAGTCGTTTTCGATTCAGCGAAATCGATCGGCATTTTCACTGGACATATTGTCGTGAACGACCCGCGCTTTCAGATTCAAGGCGACAAGTTGACGATCTACATGAGCAAGAAGCAAAACGAAGGTCTCGATCGCGCCGTGGTGGAAGGGAACGTGGGCGTGGTGCGGGAAAGGCCGGCGACCGCGGAAGCTGAGGCAAGCCGAATGGTGGGCCGCTCCGACCACGCCGTTTACACGGCGAAGAACGGGAATTTCGAGCTGACTGGAAACCCACGGGTGCAGCAAGGTCTCAATACTCATATTGCGACGAGCCCCGAGACGGTCATGATTCTGAACGAAAACGGCCAACTGCAGACGACGGGTCCGAGCCGGACCGAGATCCGCCAGGAACCCAAGGCCGAGCAGACGCCCAAACCGTGATCAGCGAGACCGCGCCCGACAATCAAACTGCCGCGTCCGCCACCAAACCTGGCGGACAGGAATTTGTTCTCTCCGCGGAGCAGCTCGTGAAAATTTATGGCGGCCGCGCCGTGGTGGACGGGATCGACATCAACGTGCGCGCGGGCGAGATCGTCGGTCTGCTCGGACCGAACGGCGCCGGAAAAACAACCAGCTTTTACATGATCGTTGGACTCGTTAGGCCGAACAGCGGCCGGGTCATGTTTTCCGGCCGGGATGTAACGAAGTATCCGATGTTCAAGCGCGCGCGGCTCGGGATGGGTTATTTGCCGCAAGAGGAATCGATCTTCCGCAAGATGACGGTTGAGCAAAACATCATGGCGATTCTGGAGACGCTGCCGTTGAGCAAATACGAGCGCCGGCAGCGCTGCGATCAATTGCTCCATCAATTCGGGATCGAACGAATCGCGAAGAATACCGCGATCACCCTGAGCGGCGGCGAAAAACGCCGGCTGACCATCGCGCGTTCGCTCGTCACGTCGCCCAGTTTACTCATGCTCGACGAGCCTTTCAGCGGCGTGGACCCGATCGCTGTTTACGACGTGCAGCAGATCGTCGTCAATCTGCGCAAATCCGGCCTCGCCATTCTCATCACCGACCACAACGTCCGCGAAACGCTTTCGATCGTGGACCGGGCCTACCTCATTTTCGAAGGGCGCGTCGAAAGCGAAGGGACGAAGGATTTTCTGATCAACGATCCGATCAGTCGCCAGTTATATCTTGGCGAGCGTTTTCAAATGTAGCGAAAGGAACCCCGTGATTACCACCAACGCTCACCCCAACGTCAAAGTCACCGGCCGTCATCTTCCGATCACGGACTCGATCAACGATTATTGCACGCGGAAGATCGAAAGCCTGCACCTCGATTATCCGAAGATCATCGAAGCGCACGTCATCCTCGAAGTCGAAAAATACCGGCACTCCGCCGAGGTCGTGCTGGTCTGCTCGAATCACATCACGATCGAAGCGTGCGAAGAAACCAACGACATGTATGCCGCGATCGATGCGGTCACGGACAAAGTCGCGCGGCAGATGCGGAAATATAAAACGCGACTCATGCGCAAACACCGGCCGCGAAAAGACATCGTCCAGCATCTCGAGGAGCAGGTTCTTCATCCGGAACCGACGGAGGAGGACGAACATCACGTGCACGCGGTGGTCAGCAGCGAGCGCGTCCCGGTGAAGCCGATGTTCGTGGATGAAGCGGTGCTGCAGTTGGAAATGTCGCACCGGCAATTTCTGGTTTTTCTGAATGCGCGGAGCGCGCGGGTCAATGTTCTCTACCGCCGCAAAAGCGGCGACTTCGGCTTGATCGAGCCGACGGCGAACTAAACGTCATGCTCAAAACAGTAATTCTCGTTTCCGTGCTGATGGTTTGCGTTGCCTTCGCGGAAACCACGACGGTCGCTCCGGACGACGTCGCCGCGCCGCCCGCCGACGCGGAAAAGACTGCGTCCGGTCTCGCGTCGAAGGTGCTGACAGCCGGCACGGGCACGACGCATCCAGCCAAGACCGATCTCGTCACGGTGCATTACTCGGGCTGGACGACGGATGGAAAAATGTTCGACAGCTCCATCGCAGGCGGCAAACCGGCCACGTTTCCTCTCGACCGCGTCATCGCCGGCTGGACCGAAGGCGTTCAACTTATGGTTGCTGGAGAGAAACGGCGCTTTTGGATTCCGGAAGAGCTCGCCTACAAAGGAAAAGCGGGCCGGCCGTCCGGCATGCTGGTTTTTGACGTGGAGCTGATTTCCTTCGCCGCTGCTCCAGCAAAAACGCCGGCTCCAGATCCGCGGAAAGCTCCGGACGATGTGCAAAGGCCGCCTGCCGATGCCAAGCGGACCGGCAGCGGTCTCAGTTACAAAATTCTCCGGTCGGGCGCCGGCGATCGTCATCCCACGGCGACGAATTCGGTGACGGTGCACTACAGCGGCTGGACGACGGACGGGAAGTTATTTGACAGCTCTGTGGTGCGTGGCGAGCCGGCCACGTTCCGGCTCAACCGCGTCATTCCAGGATGGACCGAAGGCGTGCAGTTGATGGTGGAAGGCGAGAAAGTGCGTTTCTGGATTCCGGAGGCCCTGGCTTACAAGGGCGAAGGTCCGGTTAATGGCGACCTCGTGTTCGACATCGAGTTGATCAAGATCAATTAGAGGTTGCGGTCGGCACGCCACCTAACGCGACCTCAATCGTAGTGCGTCCACATTCGGAGGACCTTCACTGTTCGCTCCTTTCTGTAGATTTGATAAACCAGCCGGTGTTTGATGTTGATGCGACGCGAACAAGCGCCTGCCAGGTCACCGACGAGCTTTTCGTAAGGCGGAGGAGTTTGGAACGGGTTTTTCATCAGGAGATCCAGAAGCACTTCTGCCTTTTGTCGTAAGCCTGCGTCGTAGAGTTTTCGCGCATCCTTTTGCGCTAGTTTTGTGAAGACGACCTCCCAATCGTCAGCGTGTTTTTTGCCGCCGGCCTTCGATTGCGTAGCCATTCTCAGTCAATTCTACCAACATTCGTTTTCCGGAGAATCCAGCTTACCAACCCGGCCGGTTCGAGGCTTTGCTCAGCGGCTCCTTCATTCCCTTTCGAATCGACTCCCGCATTCCAGGAATGGAAAGCAGATAGAGAGTCTCCTGGATACTGCGCCAGTCCTCTTCTGCGATAAGGACACCGTTTGCGCGTTTGCCCATAATCTTAATCGGTTCATGCGAATCCGCAGCTTCGTCCAAAAGTTGATAGAGCCTCGAACGCGCGTGGGTGGCCCGGATGGAAGTCATGCCGAGAGCGTACGTTAAAGCGTTCGTATTATCAATCCTATCTTTGGTGATCTCCGGCGGCGTTTGCTCAGAGTTCATCAGGTCCACGGCGATCAACGGTGGCAATTCGCGGTGGAACGCGATAAACGTATGGCGCACGCATGTCCGACAAAGTTATAACGCAGGCGATCACTTCCGGCAGCGATCAGCGCAAAAATATTCCCGTCGTCACTGTCGAAAGCTTTTACCGGGCGCACGCGGAGAAGCTGCAATTGAGACTGGAAGGCAAGCGGGTCGGTTTTCATCGCAAGATTCGCGAACCCACGATTAATCGCCCGGGCCTGGCGCTCTCCGGGTTCTACAATTATTTCGCGGAGAAACGCGTGCAGGTCCTGGGCGCGGCCGAGCAGTCCTACCTCGAAAGTCTTACGCGAACGACGCGGGTGAAACGTTTCCGTGCTTTATGCGCGCAAAAAATCCCATGCCTGGTCACATCGCGCGGCGCGCATCTCGAGCCCGAGCTGATGGCCGTGGCGGAAGAAGCGGGGGTCGCCGTTTTTCGGACGCCGTTAGTGACGATGCGGTTCATCAACGCCGCGACGATCGCGATGGAAGTAGATTTTTCGCCGACGGTGACGGAATTCGGCAGCATGGTCGATATCCTCGGCGTGGGCGTGCTCATCCGCGGCCAAAGCGGGATCGGGAAAAGCGAGTGTGTGCTCGGTTTGATTGAGCGCGGCTACAGCCTCGTCTCCGACGACGTCACGCGGGTGAAATCGCTCGAAGGCCGTGAGTTGATGGCGACCGCGCCGGACCTGACGCGTTACCACATGGAGGTGCGCGGGATTGGGATCATCAACGTGGCTTCCATTTTCGGGATCGGCAGTATTCGGATAGAGAAGCGGCTCGATCTGGTGGTGACTTTGCAGGATTGGCAGGAGATCGAGGAGGTCGATCGCATCGGACTCGACCAGGAATTCTATGAGATCCTGAAATTGCAGGTGCCGCACATTACGATTCCCGTGCGGCCGGGGCGCGACATCGCGCGACTAATCGAGGTTGCGGCGATGGACCAAAAGCTGAAAGGTCTGGGACGGAACAGTGCGTTGGAGTTTAACGACAAGCTGCTCAATTTAATGGAGACGAAGGAAACTTAATGGGCTTATTGAATCGGAGATCGACGGCGACGGGGCGCGGGCTGAAAATCGAGAAGGAAATCACGATTATCAATCGGCTCGGTTTGCACGCGCGTCCGGCGGCGATGTTTGTCCGTATTTCGAGCCGTTACCGCTCCGAGGTCTGGGTCGAGAAGGAAGGCGAGCAGATCAACGGCAAGAGTATCATGGGTTTGATGATGCTGGCGGCCGGACAGGGCTCGAAGCTGCTCATTCGCTGCGAAGGCCCCGACGCCGACAAGGTGATGGAGGAGTTGGAAGAGCTGATCAGGAAGAAGTTCAACGAGGATTGACGAGAGCTTTCTTGACACCCGCGCTACTCTCGCTGCATGAACGGCGATAACGCGCAACGCGAGACGCGATTCCAGGGCGTCGGGGTTTCTCCCGGCATCGCCCGCGGGAAGATCCATGTCGTGCGCGATGATGGGGACGACGTCGCGCGCCATCGCATCGAGCCCTCGGAAATTGCGAACGAGATCGGCCGATTCGAGACCGCGCTCATCCAAACGCGCTCGCAGATTCTCGAAATGCAGGAACGCATTGCCCAATCGATCGGCGCCAAAGACGCGGGCATTTTCGACGCGCACCTGCTCGTGGTGGAAGACCGGACCTTGATCGACGAAGTCCTGCGCAAACTCCAGGCCGATCTTTTCAATGTGGAGTTCATCTTTCAGGAAGTGGCGACCCATTATGCCGATACCTTGAGCAAGATCGACGACCCGTATCTGCGGGAACGGGCGCTCGACATCCAGGACGTGACCCGGCGCGTGGTCCGAAATCTCCAGGGGAAAGCGCCCAAGGATTTTCTCGCGTTAACCGAGCGGCACATTCTTCTCGCGCATAACATCACGCCGTCGGACACGGCCACGATGAACCGCGAATTTGTCATGGGCCTGGCGACCGATTTGGGCAGCCGCACCTCTCACACCGCGATCATGTCGCGCTCGCTTGGCATTCCGGCCGTGGTCGGGTTGCACGACGTAACGGAAAAACTCGAGACCGGCCGGGAGGTCCTGCTCGATGGTTACAGCGGCCTTCTCATTCTCGATCCGACGCCGGAAACGCTCTGGCATTACGGCGAGTTAGAGCACAAGAAGGTCCTGGTCGCCGAGCAGTTGACCGGGCTGCGCGAAACCAAATCAATCACGCGCGATGGCCGGCACATTGTTCTCTCGGCCAACATCGAGTTGCCGGACGACGTGCCGGCAGCCCCGAAAAATGGAGCGGAGGGAATCGGTCTTTACCGCACCGAATTTCTTTATCTGAATCGCGCGACGCTGCCGAGCGAGGAGGAACAGTACGAGACGTATCGCAAAGTCGCTGAGCAGGTGGCGCCGCATCCGCTCATCATTCGGACCTTCGATCTCGGCGGCGACAAGGTGGCTGGCGCGCTCGACGCGAGCGACGAGATGAATCCTTTCATGGGCCATCGCGCGATCCGGTTTTGTCTCGAGCATCTGGATATTTTCAAGGCGCAACTGCGCGGGATCATGCGCGCCAGCGCCGTAGGCAATGTGAAGATCATGTTCCCGATGATCTCCGGGCTGGAAGAATTGCAGCGCGCGCTGGCCGTGCTCGAGGAATGCAAAACGGAACTGCAACAGGAAGGTCACGCGTTCGATCAGGGCACGGAAGTCGGCGCCATGATCGAAATCCCAAGCGCCGCGATGTGCGCCAGCCGGCTCGCGCGCGAGATCGATTTTTTCAGCATCGGCACGAACGATCTCATTCAATACGCGATCGCGGTGGACCGCGTGAACGAGCGCGTGGCGCATTTGTATGAGCCGACGCACCCGGCGGTTTTGCGGCTGCTCAAAATGGTGGCAGACGCCGCGAGGGAACACGAAATCTGGGTGGGCGTGTGCGGGGAAATGGCGGGCGACCTTGCCCTGATTCCGTTGCTCCTGGGTTTGGGAATGGATGAACTGAGTGTGGGCGCGTCGCTCGTTCCGCGGGTCAAGCGCGCGGTGCAAAGTCTCGCGCACAGCGAATGTCAGAAGCTGGTCGGAAATGTCATGGAACTGGATACATCCTCGGAGATCCTGGCTCGCTGCACGGAAATGGCACAGGCAAATTACGGCGAACTTCTGGGGTAGAGGCCGCTTATTCGTCCTCGGACGTTTCTGATTCCGATTCGGATTCCGGCTCCACCTCGGGCTTGATCCCGTCCTCCTCCATCTTGCGCAGGACATCGCTCATGTCGTCCACTTCGTCCCAGACTTCCTGGCTCACATACATCGGCGCTTTCTGCTGCGTCGCCATGGCGATGCAATCGCTTGGCCGGCCATCGAGCTCGATGATTTTCTTCTGCTGCAATTCGTTTTCCGCGCGAATGATCATGCGCGCGTAATAGGTGGCGTTTTTCAGATCGTTGATTATGACCCGTTCCACTTTCGCGCCCAGCGCCGTCAGGAGGTGACCCATCAGATCGTGGGTGAGCGGCCGCTCTTTCGAGACGTCCCGCATGAACATGGTGATCGCGCTGCCGACCGTCTGGTCGACGTAAATGATGAAGACTTTGTCTTTGTTTCCGATGAAGACGGCACAACCGCCGCTCGTGGGCAAAACCGCCCGGACCTGCACCTCGATCACCGTTTTGTTCATCCGCGCAAACCGTATCAGCCCGGTTGTGAAAAACAAGCGGACCTACGGTCGCCGCTACGGGTGTGAGATTTTCAGGATGCGGGCTTGCATGTGGGCGGCACTGATTGATTATGCGCTCTGCGGTCCGCCGCTGCGCACGAAAAAGAATGAAAACTGAGTGGGACGTCGACGCCGCAATCTCCACTTACAACGTTGACGGCTGGGGCACCGGTTACTTCACCGTCAACGCCGCCGGCAACGCTGAGGTGCGGCCCCTCCAGGAAAAAGGAGGCGCGATCGACATTCTCGATGTCGTCAATGAAGCGCGTAATCGCGGCCTCGGTTTTCCCCTCGTGATCCGGTTCCAGGATTTGCTGCGTCATCGGGTGGAATCGGTGAACTGCGCGTTCCAAAAAGCCATCGAGGAATTCGGATACAAGAATAATTATCGCGGAGTTTTCCCGATCAAGGTGAACCAGCTGCGCGAAGTGATCGAAGAGATCGTCGATGCCGGCCAGGAATTTCACTTCGGACTCGAGGCGGGCAGCAAACCGGAACTGGTGGCGGCGCTCGCCATGCACAAGGATCCGGAGAGCCTCATCATCTGTAACGGCTACAAGGATCGCGCTTTCATTCGCATCGCTCTGCTCGGTCGCAAACTGGGCAAGTCGGTCATCATCGTGGTGGAGAAGCTCGAGGAACTCGAGCAGGCGATCCGCGCTTCAAAGGAAGTGGGCGTGGAGCCGATGATCGGCATCCGGGTGCGACTCTACAGCAAAGGATCAGGGAAGTGGTCGCCCAGCGGGGGCGAAAATGCGAAATTCGGCCTCGATACCACCAGCCTCGTCGCGGCGAGTGAGATGTTGAAGGCCGCGGGTTTGGGACACTGCTTCAAGCTCGTGCACTTTCACGTCGGCTCGCAGGTGCCGGACATTTCCACCATCAAACGCGCAGTACGCGAAGCGGCGCGCTACTATGCGAAGCTCTGCCAGCTCGGGCACGAGCTTGGGTATCTCGACGTCGGCGGCGGGCTTGGGGTCGATTACGATGGGTCTCGGAGCGATTTCGATAGCTCGGCGAATTACACGCTCCAGGAATACGCCAACGACGTGGTCTGGAACATCATGGATGTGTGCGATTCCGAGAAGGTCCCGCATCCGGCCATCGTGAGCGAAGGCGGACGAGCGATTGTGGCCCATCATTCGGTGCTCGTCGTCGAGGCCTTCAGTTCGATTGAGAAAACCGCACCGAAACTGAAAGTCGAGGTCGGCGAGAAAGATCACAAACTCGTCCGCGACATCCTGGACGTGAAGCAGCGGCTGAAACGCGGCAATCGCCTCGAAAGCTTGCACGACATCCAGCAGATCAAGGAGGAAGCGCAGCAAACCTTTACGCTTGGTCTTCTTGATCTGGAATCGAAGGCAAAGCTCGATTGCGTTTACTGGCAACTCGCGCAGCAGATCGTCAACATGCATCGCGGCCTGCGTTTCGTGCCCGAGGAAGTGAAGGAACTGGAGACCTCTCTCGGCGACCAATACATTTGTAACTTCTCGGTCTTCCAATCGCTTCTGGATCACTGGGCGCTCGGGCAACTCTTTCCGATCATGCCGATCCATCGGCTGACGACTCCGCCCGATCGCAACGGAATGCTCGTGGACATCACCTGCGATTCTGACGGCAAGGTCTCGAAGTTCATCGACCTCCAGGATGTGAAAGACACCCTGCCGCTCCATCGGATTATCCCGGGAGAAATCTATTACCTGGGTGTGTTCATGGTGGGCGCTTACCAGGACATCATGGGCGACCTGCACAATTTGTTTGGGCGCGTCACCGAGGCGCACGTCTTTCTCGACCCGGACGAAGAACTCGGTTGGTACATCGAGGAAGTCATCGAAGGCAGCACCATTGGCGAAGTGTTGGCCATGACGCAGTGGGACAAGGTGGAATTGATGCGCCTGCTCAAAACGCAAGTTGATGGCGCGATCAAGAGCGACCGATTGAAGCCGAACGACGGCATGCGTCTCCTTTCCGATTACGAGCGCCTTCTCCAGGAGTACACCTATCTCTCGCTTACCGACGCGAAGCCTTTGCCGCAACCGGGCAACTGGCTCCCACTCAGCTAGCAGATGGCCGTGGTCGTACGGCTGGCGCTGGGGTTGTTGACAATGGCATTCGTTGCCGAGCTCACTGGTTGCGCCGGAACAACCACCGCAGTCGGCATTACTACTAATCAAGACGCCGATAAAGAAGCGGCGCGCCGATAGGTCAGGCGTTTTTCAACCGCTGGAGAAACGCGGCGATCTCCCCGACGATTCGCCGATCGACGTCATCCTGGGTTTCACCGGCCGCGCGTAACTGCGTCTTGGTGACAAGGAGCGAATGATCGCCGCCTGCGACGATGTGAAGGAACGAAGGCGCTGTCATCTCGGCGCGGACCTGCTCAAGAAGTTCAAGTGGGCAAAGCGAGTCGCGCGTTCCTTGCACAAACAGGATAGGTGTCTGCAATTCGCGCAGGACTTTGTCGCGCAGCTTTGAAGGATCGCCGCCGCCACAAAGCGGGTAGCTCAGGCAGATAACAGCTTCGACCTTCTCTTTCAGCGCCACATGGCAGCCGACGCGCCCACCCATGCTCTTGCCGATCACGATGGCAGCGCGCGCGTCAGCTCCACGCGCATCGAGCAGTGCTTTTCGATGGGCCGCGATTAACATCGGCAACGGATCGGGCCGCCGCCGGCCTTCTTGCATGTAGGCGTAGTCGAAAGTTACGACATCGCCGATTGTCGCCAGGTATTGCTTCCACCTTTGCATCCAGGGATGCGAGGAAGGCGCGCCGGCGCCAGGTGCGAAAAGAAAGAGCGGCTTTTCCATCACAAGCCTCCGCGCGATTCCAAAGCCGTGACAAGCCGGTCGAGGAACGCCGTCTGGGCCGGGTTGATCTTCTCTTTCGCGTTTTCCGAGGAAAAGAATTCCGCGCGATCGATCTCAGGAAATCGCTGCACTTGTCCGGATCGTGGTGGCCATTCCAACTCAAAGCTATTAGAAGCCAAAATGAAATTCTCCGGCCAATCGCCTTCGAAAGCCCAGGCATGCACCGTCTTTCCACCTTTCTGTTTCACGCTTCCCAATTGGATCCAGGCTTCGACCCTAGCGGGAGAGATTCCCAACTCTTCGTCAAACTCAAGCTTCGCCCGCGCGCGGAGATATTCGTTCTCCGCTACTTCACCTTTCGGGATCGTCCACGCGCCCTTATCTTTCTTTTGGAAGAACGGTCCCCCCGGATGAACGAGTAGAACTTCGAGGTCTCCCTCTTTCTTTCGAAACATCAGCAGACCTGCGCTCGTCATCGATCGTTCCATTCGCTCGCCATTCTTTTGTCATTGCGAGTGAAGTCGAGGAATCTCTTACTCCGGCTCGCGCTAAGGAGAATGTCCCGCGAAATGTTCGAGGACAATTCCTGTCTTGGCCTCAGACTCCCCGGTTTCGCTTTTGGCCGCTCCGACCAGTTCCTCAATCTGTTTCAAGGTTTGAGCTTCTTTATCGAAGCTAACTTTCGCCGAAACCTCAAAGAGGACTCTGGCCGGTTTGCCCGGGCGCGCCGGGAGTTCCCAGCGCTCCACCGTGACGGGCTCGCCGCCTGGCACAGCGATGTCCTTCCAAATCTGGACGTTTTTGACCGGGCCGAAAGGCTTTAGCTCATCCCACTTCAACTTCCCGAAAACGCTTTCCGCCACGGCTTCCTGTTTCTTCGAGAAAATTTTCTTCACGTCCGTGCCACGATTAGCCGTTTTGATTTCCCCTTTCTTCTGGTCCTCGTCGTTAACCGAGCACGCTTCCGTTCTATCTCGTCCACAGACCCTGTCGAATTCGCATTCGACACCTTCTTCACTCACCTTCCCGCCGCGAACCTTGACGGTGGTATCGGTTTCAGAGGAGTCGTAGCGAGAACGCAGGATCAACTTGGGGATATGGTTGAACAAAGCCATTGAGGCGGTATCGAAGAAACACACCACCCTTATTTTCTTCGGCGGTTTGGAGGCTAGACCCAGTTTACCTGAAACATCGGCAATCTTGTCCTCCGGAACGAGACATTTCACTTCTACTATCTCGGAGTCGGTCGCCTTCGTCTTTGCTGAAGCCAGGATTGGCGATAGGCAGAAAGCAAAGACCAGAACGGCTCTGATTAGTCTGATCATAACAATTTGACGAGATAGCATGCGAGATTGGTCCATTGCCGCTTGAGACGGAGAGAGCGATTAAGCGCCACGCAGCTTATCGTAGAGCGCAAAGGCTGTGTCGCGCAGCCGATTGCTTTTTGTTCCCGTTAGGTCGCTGAGCTGGAGATCGTCTCCAAAGGCGGAGTTCGGGAAGACAAAAAACAAAACGTCTCCTTCAATGCTCGAGTCGAAGATGCGCTGACAAAAACCCGTCACAGGATCGCGGTGCTTCCGGCAGGGATCCGGGGCCGCCGGGCCCAGTTGCTCATGCAGACAAATAGAGCCCTCGCCGATTTTTTTGAAAGGCCCGATATCGCCACAGATGGCCGCAGTTTTTTCCCCTTTATAGATCACGACCGCCACGTCACCGATCTGGAGCTCGGGGTGGAACGGCGCGTCGCCGGCCGCGTTCTTCGGCAGCACCAAATACGGAACTATCTCACTGGGCAGGTCGCCCTGGCGATTCGGCAGATGGAACGACGTTCCATCCTGGCCACTATCAGGATCCATCTGGCTGCCGGTGCGGCGGCGTGGATCGTCCGGCGCGGCGGGTCCGTCAGAATCGATCCCCATTTTCGAACTCCAAAAGACGGTCCCATCCGGAAAATGGAAGAGCCCTTTGCAGGAGTTCGGGTCCTTGTTTCCGGGCGTATCGAACGCGTCATAGCGTTGTTTCGCGGCCTCTTCTACGTCGCTCGCTTCAGCTTCGTCGAATGGAACGCCAGTTAAGAGTTCCTTGGAGGCGGTTGGTGGGGTGAAGTCCATGATATTTTATCGGGTTGGGGTTCAGAAGACGAGGGAGTTCGATCAAAAGTGTGACAACCGGTGATTTTCACGGCAAGCAAAATAATCCCTCTCTGTGCTGGGCAAGGGCACGACCGTGGAAAGGGCGTTCGTGATGTTGATCGACATGTCGCTCCTGATTTACTTTGTCCCTTATATCTACCTATTCGTCTGCCTTATGGTCCATTGTTGGAGAAGGCGAAGCGATAGGATCTTGGTTATCCCGGGGGGCAGGATCGGCGCGTTAGTGGCGGGCCTTTGCGGCCTTTCGATCACTCTTCGCCATGCTCGTGGCTATGATTCCGCCGCCAGGGACAGCCGATATTTGGATCTATGAACTGAAAGTGACCGGTGGCTCGCTGCTCCTGGTGCTAGGAGGCTTGGTTATCTGTTGGCGGGCTAAAAGAAGCAACGGGTTTGATTCCTCGCCGCGAACGAACTTTATCTCACTCTGGTGAACTCAAGCTTCGAGCCATTCGGATCTTTCAAGGTCATGTGATCACCGAGTAACTCCATCTGGTAAACCGAAGTGCCGGATGGCATCTCGATCTTGAGGCGGTCCCGATCTCCGAAGGTGTAGCGGCCGCGCGTGCTGCCCATCTGCACCGACCCACCGGGAGAGAACTCCCAGACCAGGGCGCTTTCGTCTTTTCCCGTCTGCCACCGGCCGCGGATGTCCCGGGATTTCTCACAACTCGCCATGGCCCCGAGAAGGACGATCGCCGCAATGAGGGCTGGCCGAAAGAACCTGCGCATCTCTAGAGCTTCGGTTTTGCGGCTCTCTTTGCGCGGGTTTGGTCCTGGCGTTCGCGATCAAAATGATCCGATTCACTTGACCTATTGCGCGCCCCGCTAATGTATGGCGCGAAATGTCCGTCGCGTGTTCGAAGTCCATTCCAGTTTATTTCGCGTGTGTATTGATCGCGTTTATCGCCGTCGCTCCGTCGGCCAATGCGCGGAAAAAGGATCCGGCCTTCGCGACCTCGGCTAATGATCCGGTCTTGTGGGGTCGCATCGCTGCACTCGCTCCGAGCGTCAACCCTGAGGAAGCCCAGCGCGTCGCCCAAATCGCTTACACAACGGGGCGAGACTTGAAGCGCGAGTGGCGAGTGGTTTGGCCGCCGGGGTTGCAGAATTTTCTGGTCAACACCGGCCAGCGCAAAGGCGGGCTCTGTTTTCAATGGGCGGAAGGGTTGCTCCTTCGTTTGACTGAATCGAAATGGGAAACGCTCGAATTCCACTGGGCCGAATCCTTTCAGACCACGGCCAGCGAGCATAACGTCATCGTGGTGACGGCGAAGGGCCAGCCGTTTTGGCAGGGGATTATTCTCGATAACTGGCGCTATGGCGGACGCCTCGTCTGGGGTTTTGTGACCGAAGATCCGCATTACAACTGGCACGAAAATCAGGCGCAATTCCGTTACGTGTTGAGTAAGCGACCGAGCGCTGCTCCTTCCTCGCGTGTCGCGCCCAATTCCAAGCCTTCCGCTTCCGTCCCTGAACGGCAGGCACGATAAAAGGCAGACCACTTTTCCGCCGTTTGCAACCCTAGTTTATCCTCGGCGGCGTGGGGGTCGGTTTGGCCTTGGGAAACTTTTGAACATTCGTTACCGGTGGCGGCGTTTTAGTTTGGCCGGGCGAGCGCGAACTTGTGGGCGTTGGAGGACGGGTCGGACCGTTGTTAGTGCCATTGGTCGTGCCGGGAGGATTCCTGGGCGGACGCGTCGGATTGCGCTGAGGCCCCACGGTTGTTCCGCCGGTGAAGCCGCCAAGAATATTTATGATCGGCACGATCGGAATATTCGGACCGCTGGAGGAGGGGGGCGGCGGTTGCTGTTGCGCCGCGGCCATAATGAGAGGCTTGCTAGGCAACGGCGGAAAATCAGTGATCAGCGGGTGATTATTCATGACGTCATTGAGGTTGATGTTCACCGGCATCCCCAAGGTCGTGGCGCCAGCTGGGACATCGAGCATTTGCCCGGCGCGCACGGTTCGAAAGTCGCCAGGTTTTGCGACGAGAGCCATCCGCGCGCTTCCTTCGAGCGTGATCAATTTACTCTTGGTCCCGCGGGCCTTCTCAAAGATCACTGTGGTGCCGGTGACCGCGACAGTGACGGCATTGGTCTTGATGTTGGCGCCGCCGGAATCCTTCGGCACACGCAAGAGGATCGCGCCGCCGTCGACCTTTGCGGTTCGTCCTCCGTTGCTGAAACTGAAGATGGTATTGGCGCCGAGACGCGTAATGGTCATGTCGGCGAAAGTGAGTTCGGAGCGTGAATCGCCGCCGGTGCGGACGCCGGTATCTTCGGCCACCTTATCGTTGACCACCGCCGGTCGCGCGGTGGATTGAGACGTGAGTTTCACGTCGTGGACGATTTGGGTGACGCGCGCTTCCTTTTGCGATGTCGCGGCATGGGTCGGCCCGGCGAGAAGGACGCCGAAACCTGCGGTGAAGCTCAGCGCGATTTTAGAAGTAACGTTCATAGGACAATCTCCGTTTGGGGCACCCGCAGGATGATGAGCCGTTGCGAAAGTGTCGAGGTAAAAGTCGGCTTAGGGCAAAGGCGCTCGCATCATTAAGAGGGCGATCAGGGTGCCGAGAAAGGCCAGGAGCGCGACGCCCGCCGCGGCGAAGATGATGGTGCGCGTCGGGTCTTTCTCTTTCTTCGCGCTCGCAAAGGGCGAGGCGTTGGCGAAATCCGCCGGCCGCGCGCTCAATTCCGCCGGGCGCGCCTGAACTTCTTCCAACCGCGGCAACGGTTGCGCGTCGCTCGGCGCATCGCATTCATAGCAGACATCGATCTTGCCGAATCGGATCCGGTCGCCGGCGCGGAGTTGCACTTGAGTGGCCGGCGCGCCGTTCACCAGGGTGCCGTTCGTTGAGTCGAGGTCTTTGAGATAACAATTCTCCGCTCGGAGAGTCAGCTCGGCGTGGCGGCCGGAGACCGAAATGTCTTCGAGGTGAATCGCGTTCTCCGGCGAACGGCCAATCGTGATCGTCCCCTCGCTCAAATCGTGCGACGTCTGCTCCCCGGAATCCGAACGAATGGTCAACCTCGGCATGATTCGTATTTGAGCAGAGCGCGCAGTCTAAAGCCAAGCGGAATGCAATTCATTCGCGGACGTGCCACCCGATTGACCCACACCAGCCGCGCCCGCATAGTGCTGCGCTTTATGTCGATCGAGCTGACCCGAAACTTCTGCATCATCGCGCATATCGATCACGGCAAGACCACGCTTTCCGATCGATTGCTCGATCGCACGGGCACGATCCAAGAGCGCGATAAACAGGATCAACTGCTCGATTCCATGGACCTGGAACGCGAACGCGGCATCACGATCAAGGCCCACCCGGTTGCGATGCGCTACACCGCCAGGTCGGGGAAAGAGTACCGCCTCAATCTCCTCGACACGCCGGGGCATGTCGATTTCGCCTACGAAGTTTCGCGCTCACTCGCGGCTTGCGAGGGCGCGCTGCTCATCGTCGATGCCGCTCAGGGCGTCGAAGCGCAAACGGTCGCGAACGTGCACCTCGCCCACAAACAGGGCCTGACCATCATTCCCATCATCAACAAGATCGATTTGCCGAATGCCGACATTCCCGCGGTGCACAAGCAACTCGAGGAAATCCTCGCCATCCCCGCCGAGGAAGCGATCGATGCCAGCGCGAAAATGGGGATCGGCATCGAAGAAATCCTCGAAGCCGTAGTGGATCGCATTCCGCCGCCGCCGAAGCCGGCCGACGAAATTCTGCGCGGCCTGGTTTTCGATTGCGTCTTCGATATCTACCGTGGCGTCGTTGCTTACGTCCGCGTTTTTTCCGGCAAGATCGAGGCCGACCAGGGGATCAAGCTGATCAACAATGACGCGCGTTATGAAGTGAAGGAAGTCGGGGTCTTCACGCCGAAAATGTTCCCGCAAAAGCGCCTGCAGGCGGGCGACGTCGGT
This sequence comes from Chthoniobacterales bacterium, assembly GCA_003244145.1. Classification (GTDB taxonomy): domain Bacteria; phylum Verrucomicrobiota; class Verrucomicrobiia; order Chthoniobacterales; family UBA10450; genus AV80. The sequence goes on along the minus strand of QHBM01000054.1, from coordinate 6,019 downwards.
TATTTCATCGCGAACATCAAGAGCACCGCCGATATCAAGATCGGCGACACCGTGACCGATCTGCGCCATCCCGCGAAGGATCCGCTGCCCGGCTTCCAGGAAATCCATCCGATGGTGTTCAGCGGAATTTATCCCATCAACACCGGCGACTTCGAGCATTTAAAAACCGCCATCGGCAAACTGCGCCTGAACGATTCCGCTTTCGTTTACCAACCGGAGAGTTCGGTCGCGCTCGGTTTCGGATTTCGCTGCGGCTTTCTCGGCTTGCTCCATATGGAGATCATCCAGGAACGTCTGCGGCGCGAGTACGACATGGACATCATCGCCACGTCGCCCAGCGTTATTTACGAAATCCTGACCACGCGCAACGAAACCATCCTGGTCGATAATCCAGCGCACCTGCCGGATCCGAGCGTGATCGAGGAAATCCGCGAACCAATCGTAAAAGCCTACGTGCTTTGCCCGAACGAAAACATCGGCGACCTGCTCCAGCTCATCCTCGAGAAGCGCGGGTTAATGGACCACACCGAATCGCTCGACACGAAACGCGTCATGCTTCATTGTGAATTGCCGTTGAACGAAATCCTGGTCGATTTTAACGACAAGATTAAAAGCATTACCCGCGGTTACGGCTCGATGGATTACGAACACGCCGGTTATCGGGCCGCGAACCTGGTGAAGCTCGATCTGCTCGTGAACGGCGAACCGGTCGACGCGTTTTCCACCATCGTCCATCGCGATCGCGCGGACAGCCGCGGCCGGATGCTGGCGGCGAAATTGAAGGAAGTGATCCCGCGCCAGCTTTATCAGGTGGCGATCCAGGCGGCGATCGGCGGGAAGATCATCGCGCGGGAAAGCGTTTCGGCGTTGCGAAAAAACGTGACAGCGAAATGCTACGGCGGCGACATCACCCGAAAACGGAAGTTGCTCGAGAAGCAAAAAGAGGGAAAGAAGCGCATGAAAAGCATTGGCAAGATCAACATTCCCCAGGAGGCCTTCATCCAGGTCTTGCGCGCGCAATAATTTATCGGGCACTAAAATTTCATGTTTACCAAGAGCTACATCAAACACGGGCGTCTCCTCATTCGCCACGCCGAGAAGCTGCTGCGCTATCGCAACGACGTCCTGAGCGAGAGCACCATCGCGGATTTGAAAACGCAGATCGAGCGGGTGCGCAAAGCCCTGGACGATCGCGACGAGAAAGCCGTCACGGCAGAGTCCGAGAAATTACACACGCTTTACACCCAGCATCTCCCAACGCCGAAGGACGCGGCCTGGCGGGAGAACGTCGAAGTGATTCTGGTCGCGATCGTCGTCGCGATCGGCATCCGCTCTTACTTCCTGCAACCGTTCAAGATTCCGACCGGTTCTATGCAACCGACCCTCAACGGCATCATCGGCCATCCCACGACCGATCCCGCGCCCAACCTTTTGCGTCAGGTCGGCGAGTATTTCGTGCTCGGTCGCAATTACATCGATGTCGTCTCGGCCGAGGACGATCGAGTCGAGCAGGTCATGCCGAAGAAGTACGCCTTTTTCTTTACCTTCTCGCGCATTATCTGCGCTCGCCAAACCTACCTCGTTTACGCGGCGCCCGATACCCTGCGCCAGGATTTCAAGGTGCTTCCCGGCAATCGCTACAAAAAGGGCGACGTGATCGCGCGAGGCCCAATCGATACCGGCGATCAGGTTTTCGTGGATAAATTCAGTTACAACTTCGTCAAGCCGCCCCGTGGAGATGTTTTCGTTTTCCGGACCGAGGGGATTTTTGGAATTCCGGAGGACCCGGAAAGCGGCGCGCCTTTTTTCATCAAGCGCCTCAGCGGCCTGCCCGGCGACACATTGCGGATCGATCCGCCGTTGCTTTACGTGAACGGAAAAATCGCGGAAGGCTTCGGCTTCGAGCGGGTGATGTCGGCCAAACTTTTCACCGATCACCATTCATCCGGAACACCTCCGTATCGCGGTTACGCGCCGGGCCGGGATTATCTTGCGGACCCGACGAAGACTTATACCGTGGCGGCGCATCATTATTTCGCGATGGGGGACAACAGCTACAACAGCTACGACAGCCGCTGGTGGGGGCCGGCGCCGGAGGAGAACCTGGTGGGGCGCGGGCTTTTTGTTTACTGGCCATTCACCTGGCACTGGGGCTTGATTCGTTAGGCCAAGCCAATGCTTTCCAGCGTGCCGCGAGTCTATCCGCTGCTGGGGCTTTTCGGCGGCTATCTCGTCGTCCTGTTCTTTAATCCGATCCGGCTCGCGCTCCGGGACGGCTTGCGCTGCCTCATGCGTTTCAAGCGCATCTGGCTCACCTTCGTTCTCCTCGGCTTCGCCTACTGGCTTTTTCAATTCGTCACGTTTACTCCCATTCATGGCGCCTCCGATCTCGACTTCAGCCAGGTCACGGCGCCGGGCAGTTGGGAATGGCCGCCCTTTGTGGAAATCTGGCGCGACGTGCCGTTGCCGACGCTGGAAGGTGTCGCGGGAATTTTCGACAATGCGACGACCACTTATCCGCTGTCGGTTTTGGCCGCGATCCTGTTGGCGATAAACTGGCGAGGTCTCCACGGCGCCTTGTTCGGCGCGTTGCGGAAACGATACGGATTCTGGGGTTATCTGATTTACCTCGTCCTCCTGATCAGCGTGATCGCCTCGCTCTTGAAACCGATTGCCTTTTGGCGCCTGCCGGAATGGGGCGGTGTGATGTCCGCCCGCGGCCTGCAAATTTCCGCCACGATCGACGCCGTCGCTTTCATCTTCGAATACCTCTTCGGCGTTTACATCCAGGTGTACCTGATCACGGTTTGCCTGGCCTGGATCAAGGGCCTGAGCTTTGGCGAAGAAGATTTGTTTCGCTTCGCCATGCGCCGTTTCAGTTACGTTTTGGAATGGGCCGGCATCGTCGTGATCGTGAGCACGTTGATCGTCCGTGCGCCGTTGCTCCTGGCTTATTTTCGGAACGTCCCCGACGTGCTCGACTACCTGCCGCTCGAACGCTTCGTCATGAGCGCGCTGATCATTATTTTCTGTTCGGTCCAGATTTCGCTCGTGCTCCACAACGAAACTCTGGGAGCGGCTGTGCGCGCCCATCGCGAGTTCATCCGGCGAAATCTGTTTCGTTTCGGCTGGTTTGTTCTCATTGCCGCCATGCACTTTTTCTTTCTCACCGCGTGCGACGCGATTGTGCGGGGCGCGGTGGCGGACCGAGTGGTCGGCGTAATCTTGTGGAAAGTATTTTATGTCTGCGTGCGCGGGTTCGTGACCGGCTGGCTCCTGGCCTCGTGGGTCTGTTTGTTCCGCCAGTGCGAGACCGCTCGCGCGAACCAGGAGACGTGGATTAAATATTAGGCCGATCGTGAACGCGGCCAAGATCACGCGGGAAAGCAAATCGAACCTGGCGCTTGCCTTTGTCGCGCTCGGCCGTGAACGCCGCCAGGACATCACCGTCTTCTACGCGTTCTGTCGCGTCATTGACGATATCGCCGATGCGACGGAAACGACGGCGGGAGAAAAAGAGCGCGCTTTGGGCGACTGGCGGCGCTGGCTTCGCGGACGCGAGCCGGATGAGGCCGCGCTCGCCCGCGACCTGCGTGCATTGATCGCGAAATATTCGCTCACGGTCCCGATGCTCGAGGAAATCATCGACGGGGTGGAAATGGATTTGCGGAACGTCCGTTACGAGACGTTCGAGGAGTTGCGCGTTTATTGTTATCGCGTGGCGAGCGCCGTCGGCCTCGTCAGTATCGAAATTTTCGGATATCGCAATCCGGCCTGCCGCGATTACGCGATCCAGCTCGGCTTCGCCCTCCAGGTAACGAATATCATCCGCGATGTCGGCAAGGACTTGAGCAACGCACGAATTTATTTGCCGCAGGAAGATCTCGCGCGCTTCGGTTATTCCGAAGCCGATTTGCGCGAGAGGAGATACAGCGAAGCGTTCCTGCGCCTCATGCAGTTTGAGGCGGAGCGGGCGGAGGAATTTTTCGCGCGCGCGGCGGCTCTGTTGCCGCGCGAAGATCGGCGCTCGATGGTGGCCGCGGAAATAATGGCGTCAGTTTATCGGACCCTGCTCGAGCGAATGAAGTCGGACGGCTTCCGGGTATTCGAAAAGGAATATCGGCTCAACAAGATCGAGAAGGCCGGTCGCGTCGCCGCGAAACTTCTTCGATTTCGGTGAATGCGACCGCATGGGCGGCCGTCTGACCTACCCAGCTCGAATTCAAATCCGAACCAGAAAATTCATGAAAAAGAACACGTTAGTTATTACTGCCGCGCTCGCGCTCACTTCGCTTGCGCTTACTTCCTGCGATACGCCGACGGGCCAAGGGGCCGGATTCGGCGCGACCGCCGGGGCGATCATCGGTGCAGCGACCACGGGAACGGTGCGCGGCGCGGCGACGGGCGCGATCATTGGCGCGACGGCGGGTGCGATTGTTGGCGCCACGGTCGAAGCCGATGAGCGCGGTTATTACGATGGACACCCGCGCGGTTATTATCCGTATGCGCGGCAAACCGAAACGCGCGGTTTCGTTCAGAGTCCGTATCCGCCGCACGCGATCGTCGATGTCCGGGGAATTCCGCACGACGCGCTCGTGCGCGATCCATCTTCCGGCGGAGTTTTTCGGAAGCCCTAGATTTACAGAACTTTCTTTTGCAGAGCGTCGACGATGGCCTGCGCTTCGTCGGTCATCTTCAAGAGCTCGGGCCAGGTCCGGTGATAATTTTCGCCGGGCAATTTCCGCGTGGCGTCGAACCCCATGTGCGATCCGATATTTTGCGAGCTCGGCGCATGATCGAGCGAATCGCTCGGGTTGCGGATGATCGTGCTGTCGCGTTCCGGGTCGGTGTTCGCGCAAAGACGGAAGAGGACTTCACTGGTGTTATGCACGTCGCAATCTTCATCCACGACCACGATGTATTTGCTGAACATCATCTGTCCCATGCCCCACAAGCCGTGCATCACTTTAAAGGCCTGGTAGGGATATTGTTTCCGGATGCTGACGAAGACGAGATTGTGGAAGACCCCTTCCGGCGGCAGCGTCATGTCCACCAGCTCCGGGAAATTCATTTTGAAAACGGGCAGAAAAATCCGCACGCTCGCGTCGCCCATGTAGAAATCTTCCATGGGCGGAATGCCGACAATGGTGGTCGGGTAAACCGCGTCGCGGCGGTGCGTAATCGCCGTTAAATGAAAAACCGGATAATCTTCAATCGCGGTGTAGTAACCGGTGTGATCGCCGAACGGTCCTTCCGGTCGCGTCTCGCCCGGCTGCACATAACCTTCGAGGACGAAATCAACGTCGCTCGGCACTTCCAGCTCGATCGTTTTGCAGGGAACCAGCTCGACTGATTTCTTCCGGATAAAACCGGCGAAAAGAATTTCGTCGAGTCCATCGGGCAGCGGCGCGGTCGCGGCGAACGTGTAAGCGGGATCGCCGCCAAGGCACACCGCCACCGGCATGCGCTCGCCGCGTTCGTAATAACGCTTCCCGTGACGCGCTCCGACCTTATGCACCTGCCAATGCATTCCAGTCGTTAGGCCGTCGTAAACCTGCATCCGATACATGCCGACGTTGCGCGCGCCGGTTTCCGGATCGCGTGTGTGCACATTCGGCAGGGTGACGAAACGTCCGCCATCTTTCGGCCAGCATGTCAGAATGGGAAGATCGGCGAGGGTAAACGGCGACGCGCTCTCGTCGAAGCGGTGCTCTACTTCCTGGCACGGCCCCTCCTTCGCGTGCTTCGGACGCGCGTGAAGCAGATTCAATCCTTGCTTGAGCAGACTCCAGCCCTCGCGCAGATCCGTCGGCGGTTTCGCTTTGAGGATCAGTTGAATCTCCTGCGCGAGATCTTCGACGCTGCCGATTTTCAGCGCCATCGCCATGCGCCGGCGGGATCCCATGGTGTTGATCGCGACTGGGAACTGCGATGGTTTGCCGTCCACCGTGGGATTCTCAAAAAGAAGCGCCTTCCCGCCACCGGGCGATTTCATTTCGCGGTTCGCCCATTCGCTGAT
>QHBM01000116.1 GCA_003244145.1 Chthoniobacterales bacterium | reverse complement strand
CGATTGTTCTTTTCGAAGTTTACAAACGTCTCCGGCAACAACGAGGTGATCGGGCCGCGCTGACCGCGATCTCTTTGCTTCATCGCGGACGCGTCGTCGAGCTGACGGCAGCGCTGGCTGTAGCGGCAGCGGCGATTAGCTATTCTGAAAAACTGCCAATGGCTGATAGCATCATCGTGGCGACGGCCCGCCGTGAAAGCGCCACCATTTGGACGCAAGACGCGGACTTCAAGAACTTCGCAGCGGTAAAATATCGCGCGAAGAGATCCTGATTGGCGTCTGCTGCGGCAGCTCGAGCCAACCGCCGAGCACGATTGGCATGACAAGAGGAACCGCATGAGGGCATCAGTGAGCCACGCGAACTGCCAAAACGCTTGCTTCTTTCCGGGCGATGTTATTACAGTGATTACTAATGAGTAACGCCGTCCTTCGGATTTCGCGGATTGGAAACTCGCGCGGCATTCGGCTGCCAGCCGCCATGCTGCGTAAGTATCACATGAAGGATGCCTTGATCGCGGAAGAACGAGCGGACGAAATCGTGCTGCGCCCGCAACGCGCGACGCGGCGGAAACTTTCCTGGGCCGAGACTGCCAAGGCGATGGCGGTGGCCCGCGAGGTCTGGTCCGATTGGGACATGACAGCGGGCGACGGGCTTCATGGTTTTTAAGCGGTACCAGATTCATTGGGTCAATCTCGATCCGGTGCGCGGAAGTGAGCTGCGAAAGACGCGGCCTGCGGTCATTGTGAGTTTGGATGTCCTAAATCAGGCCCTGGAGACGGTGGTGATTTGTCCGCTCACAACGCAGCTGCATCCGGATTGGCGCACGCGACTCGGGATCAAAGTCCGAGGCCGGCTGTCGGAAATCGCGGCTGATCAAATCCGCGCCGTAAGCAAAAGCAGACTCGGGAGAAAAATTGGTTCCTTATCCGCGCGGGACGCCGCCGCGTTGCGCCGCCTGCTTGGCGAAATGTACGGACCGGAATGAACCGCTGATGAACGCCGAGCAAGAGCGCCTCGCGCAGAATAACGACGACGAGCGCTGGTATTTGTGGGGGCCGTACCTGGCCGAGCGCGCCTGGGGCACGGTGCGCGAGGATTACAGCGCGAACGGCGACGCGTGGAATTATTTCCCGCACGATCACGCCCGGTCGCGCACGTATCGGTGGGGCGAAGACGGCATTGGTGGGATCTCGGATTTCAAGCAGCGTCTCTGCCTGGCCTTCGCGTTCTGGAATGGTCGCGATTCGATCTTGAAGGAGCGCCTTTTCGGCGTGACGGGTCCGCAAGGTTCGCACGGCGAAGATGTGAAGGAGATTTATTTCTACAACGATTGCACGCCGACCCACAGCTACATGCGGATGCTCTATCGTTATCCGCAGGCACGCTTCCCCTATGAGGAACTGGTCGCGGCGAACCAGGACCGGCCGAAGCAAGCTCCCGAGCCCGAGCTTTGGGACACGGGTATTCTGCGGGACAATCGCTACTTCGATATCTCGCTCGAATACGCCAAGGTCGATTGCGACGATATTTTTATTCGAATCACGGCGACCAATCGCGGACCCGATCCGGCGGAGCTTCAGATCTTGCCGACGATTTGGTTTCGCAACACCTGGTCATGGGGCAGCGACACGCGCCTGCCGTCGTTGCGCGCCAGCTCCGACCTGGTCAGTCATTGCCCGACGATTCAGGCGAGGCATCATGCCCTAGGCGAATACAAGCTTCACTGCGATGGCCAACCGAAGCTGCTTTTCACCGAGAACGAAACCAACACCGAGCGGCTTTTTTCTACGCGAAACAAGACCCTCTTCGTCAAAGACGGGATCAACGATTTCATTGTCCACGGTCGGCAGAATGCGGTGAATCCCGAGCGCGCGGGAACGAAGGCCGCCGCGCAGTACGCATTCACGATCGCGCCCGGCGCGAGTGAAACCGTCCGGCTTTGGTTCGGACGCGTAGGCGAGCCGCCGGTCGAAGCCGAACCGCCTGGGGAACCGGTCGGACAGTACCGTCCCGTTTGCCTGCCGGTGCTGGCGCCCGAGGCCTTCGAACAGTTCGAGGCCGTGTTGGAAACGCGCCGCCGCGAGGCCGATGAATTTTATGCGGAATTGGAACCATCGTGCCTGAGTGACGAACACCGGCTGATCCATCGGCAGGCGCTGGCCGGAATGCTTTGGAGTAAACAATTTTATCATTACGTGGTGGAGGATTGGCTCGAAGGCGATCCGCGCCAGCCGCCCCCGCCGCCCGAGCGCAAACGAGGACGCAACGCCGAGTGGGGTCACCTTTACAACGAGCGCGTCATGTCGATGCCGGACAAATGGGAATACCCCTGGTACGCGGCGTGGGACCTTGCCTTCCATTGTCTGCCGCTCGCGCTGGTCGATCCGCATTTCGCCAAGACCCAGCTCGATATCATTCTGCGCGAATGGTATCAGCATCCGAACGGCCAGATCCCCGCCTACGAATGGAATTTCGGCGACGTGAATCCGCCAGTGATCGGATGGGCCGCATGGCGCGTCTATAAGATCGAAGAGAAACAGACCGGCAAAGGCGATCGCGCTTTTCTCGAAACGGTTTTCCACAAATTGCTCATCTCTTTTACCTGGTGGGTGAACCGGAAGGATTCCGCGGGGAAAAATATTTTCGAAGGCGGCTTTCTCGGTCTCGACAACATCGGCGTCTTCGATCGCAGCGCGCCGCTGCCGAACGGCGGCCGGCTCGAGCAAAGCGATGGCACCAGTTGGATGGGAATGTTTTGCCTCAATCTGATGCGGATAGCGCTCGAGCTGGCCCGCGAGAATCCGGTTTACGAAAATATCGCGACGAAGTTCTTCGAACATTTCCTCGGCATCGCCGGCGCCATGAACAATCTCGGCGGAAAAGGCATCGGGCTTTGGGACGAGCCGGACGAATTCTACTACGATGTTCTCCACCTGCCCGACGGCCGGTATCTGCCGCTGCGCGTGCGTTCACTCGTGGGCCTGATGCCGCTCCTGGCCGTGGAGACGATCGAGCCCGAGCTGCTCGATGCCATGCCGGGTTTCAAAGAACGTCTCGAATGGTATCTGGAAAACCGCCCCGACCTGGCCAGCCTCGTCTCGCGCTGGCACGAACCGGGCGCCGGTGATCGCCGGTTAATTTCCCTCACACGCGGTCATCGCATGAAATGTCTTCTCCGCCGCATGCTCCATCCCGATGAATTCCTGAGCGATTATGGCATTCGTTCCGTGAGCAAATTCCACGCGGCTCATCCCTACGTTCTGCGCCAGGAAGACGGCTCCGAGCGCGTTGTCAGTTACGACCCCGGCGAATCACAAACGAATATCTTCGGCGGCAATTCTAATTGGCGTGGGCCGATTTGGTTTCCGATCAATTATCTCCTGATCGAGTCGCTCCAAAAGTTTTACCATTATTACGGCGAAGATTTCAAAGTGGAATGCCCGACCGGCTCGGGCCAGTTCGCGACGTTGGACGAAATCGCAAATCAATTATCGAATCGGTTGATCCAGCTCTGGCTGCGGAACGGAAATGGTGATCGTCCCTTTGCGCGCGCAAGCGGAGGTGCGCTCGAAGCCGAGCACGATCGCGATCATTATTGGTTTCACGAATACTTTCACGGGGAGAGCGGCGCCGGGCTCGGCGCCAGTCATCAGACCGGCTGGACCGGCCTGGTGGCCAAATTGATCCAGCAACAGGGCACCGGCGGCACGATCGTGAAGCGCGATCCGTTCACGGATTTGTAGGTTGGAGCCGGCACGCCCTCGTGCCGTTGGGAGCCAGGAAATGCGCCGCTCTTCCGGCGCGAGGGCGCGCCAGCTCCAATGCCTAGCGCTGCATGATGTGAATGGCGAGGATCCGGCGTTGGTGGCGGGCCAGCAGGTAATCGATGAAGTCGCCGATGATCGAGTTCGGTTTGTTTCCCAGCTTGGTCACAACGCGACAGATCAGAACTCCCGTCCGACCGTGCCATTCCAAGTTGATCACACCGTGCGCTTCACGCGCGCTGTGGATCTTGGCCCAGCCGTGGGGACGGCCCGGACGCTGATGTTCAGTGGGAATCAGCTTGAATTTCTTTTCGAGCTGCGGATCGCTCATGATCTTGTTGCGCAGGGATCCCCGCCCGGTCGTGATGACCTGGATCACGGTTTGCATTCGTTAGGCCGCTTTGGGAAAAGCAAATTTCCAGATGAACAGGCCGGTCAGCAATCCCATGACCAGGCCCGACGGCACGACATAGGGCGCGTCCCCGGATTTGAATGCGCCTTTGGCCAGGAAAATAACCAGCGCGAAGGCGAAACCGTAAAGCAATCCGTAACCCGCGCCCTGCCACCAACTGCTGTGAGGATTGAGGGAGAGAGCGGTGATAACGCCGACCAGTATTCCTTTCAGGATCGCGGCGAAAAGGATTTCGAATTTATATGGTTCGCCGGGCGCGAAGAAAATGCCAACGCCATCCAGGAAGCCGACAACAGCGCCGATGAGCAAGACGACAATAATGTTCATTCCGACTCGGGCTGCGTGCGCCCGTGTCTGCATCGTCGCGAACCGGCGTTTCCACGTCAATCCTCAAGAGAGCGGAACATGACGTAGGCATCGACGAATCCCTTCTCGGCGTGACGAAAGGCGCCGGGCAGAGTTCCGACGATCTGAAAGCCGAGCTGTTGCCACAAGCGGACGGCGGAGGTATTGGTGGAAACGACGAAGTTGAATTGCATCGCGCGATAACCGAGCCGGCGCGCTTCACTCAGCGAATGTTCGCCCATGAGACGTCCGACCCCGCCGCCGCGCGCATCCGGATCGACCATGAACCCAGCGTTCGCGACATGCGCGCCCAGGCCCGGCCGATTTGGTCGCAGAATGTAACTGCCGATCACGGCTCCCTCTCGTTCGGCCACAAACGTGAGCGTGTTCGGTCCAAACCAATAGCCCATCGCTTCCTCGCGCGATGTGTTCGGGTCGTAAACAAAGACGCTACCGGGAGCAATGGTCGAGTGAAAAATCTTCCAGATCGCGTCGCGATCTTCCGCGGTCGCCGCGCGGATCGTGACCGCCTTATTCGGGCGCTCGACTTTCATGCGGCGTTCTCCAGAGAAAAAGCAACGCACCGAGCAAAACGAAATCGAGCGCGAGGTGCCAGGCGAAGCTGAGATATTTGCTGGCGTGACCGAAGCAGCCGCAACTGATGTCGAGCCCGCGCGCTTTGGCGACGATTGTCGCGACCACAAAGACAGCCATGAGCGCGGTCAGGATCAACACGCCGCCGCGATAAAGAAACCGCGTGATCAAAGCCAGGCCGCAAAGAATTTCCAACCAGGGTAAATAAAACGCGAGGCGCACGCCGATCGGCCACGGCATCATTTTGTAATTCTCGATGTCGCCGGCGAACCCCACCGGATCGAGCACCTTCACCGCGCCTGCATAAACGAACAGCGCACCCACTACCACCGCGATCAAAGTGCCAAAGAGATTTGCGCCATAGCCTTGCGAAGGCGGGTTGGACGTTTCCATTACTTCTTCTCCGCCAGCCACGCTTCCCATCCTCCATCGAGCACAAACACGTTCTTCAATTGCGCTTCTTCCCGCAGCCGCCGCGCTACCTCCCGGCTCGCGCCGCAACTCTGGCTGCTGCAATAAACAACGACGCGTTTCTCGGGCGACCACGCCATCAGCATTTGCGGCAGCAATTCGTTCCAGCGATCCTCATTCAAGAGCAGCGCACCCGGCACATGTTCGCGCGCAAATTCCTCTTCCGGCCGCGCATCGACCCAGATCACGTTGGCGCCCCAGGCGCGCGCCTGGGCCAGTGTCACCATGTCGGAGGCCGCTATCGGCGACTCCCAGGAAACTTTATCTCGATAATAAATCGCCTGACCGATTCCCGGAAGAAAAGCCAGGCCTAACAAAACCAGACTCTGCCGAAGCAGTGACCTCACGAGCTAAGGTGCAGCCGTCGTGCTCGGCATGACCCGGGCGGATGCGAAGTAGGTCTTCGGCGGCCCAGCGGCGCCTTCCGGCTTTACGGTCAAAGTCGCGTTGAGCGGTTTCGCCGTATCCTTTGGCTGCACGCTAATCTTGAATTCACCCGCACCCGAGCCGGGTTCGACTTTCGTGCTGAAGTCGGCGCTGGACGAAGTGACCTCGACGTTCTTGATCGTCACGCCTTTGCCCGCTTTGGCGAGAATGGTTTTCGATTTGGGGGCGTCACCCAATTGCCAAAAAACAAGCGCCGGTTGCAGCTCGAGCATCTGCGCGATCGTCGCCTTGAGCGTCAATATCGTCTGCGGCTTTTTCGGATCGTCGGTATCGACCGTGATGGATTTCTGCTGCACGCCCGTGCGATCGCCGATGGTAAACGTAGCGGTAATCTCCCCTTTTTCGCCCGGCGCGACATCGTTCTTCTTCAGCGCCGCCACGGTGCAGCCGCACGATGTCCGAGGCGCCGAAGTAAAATGAATCGGTTGGTCGCCTTTGTTCTCGTACTTGAAGACGCCGACTGCCGTCGCCGCGCCCAGATCCGGATGCAGATCGATTTCCGTTTTTTCCCAAACCAGCTCCGCCCGCGCTGACACCGCGACTGATAGACACAAGACTCCGAGAAACAAGGTTCGTTTTCCGTTCATGCTGAGAGCAAAAAGGGAAACGTTCGCGGTGTCAAACATCCGAAGCGTCCGATGGATGGAGATGGCCTGCCCTCAGGCCGTCTAAGCGCGCTTAATTGAGATGATAAACTTCAATCACCGCGACACCGGTCGCGTTATTCGCGCCGCGAACAATGGCGGTGTAAGCGCCGGGCGGAAGCGAAATGAGTATGGCCGACTCCGCGTCGCGCGTGGGCTGTAAACCCGTGGCCGCGATCGCCGTCTGCTGCGTCAAACGCCAGTCGTCATTCGATGCCAACGGTGCGCCGTTGCTGTCGCGCAAGTCCAGGGTGGGATCACTCATCGCACCCGAGACGGCAAGCGACGGCCCGATTGCGCGCACGATGACATCGGCCGGCGATTGTCCCATCACGATGAGTCCGCCGATCAAAACATTGTCGCCGTCCTGGACAAAGGCGCGGGTCGATATGTTGGCGAGCTTCGACGCCGTCGCGCCGGCCAAATCGTAAACCTCCACCACGGCGATGCCGCTGGTTTGGTTCGCGCCGCTCACGATCGCGGTGTAAGCGCCGGGCGCGAGCGTCATCAAAAGGGCGGACTCGCTTGGATTCGTCGGAGCGAAACCACTCACCGAAATCTCCTGGCTATTCGCGTTCTGGCTCCAGTTATCGTTGAAACCAATCACGCCGCCGGTGGAATCATGCAGCTCCAGCGTTGGATCCAGCATTTTCCCGGACAACGAGAGCGACGGACCCATGGCCCGGATGACAACTTTCTTCGATTGCGTCCCGGTGATAATGAAGCCGCCGATCAAAACATTGGCGCCGGTGCCGACCACGGCGCGGGTCGAGATATTGGCGAGGGTCGCGGGCTGAAGTCCGGAGGCGGCGGCGACATAATCCGCTTTCGCATTTTGCCCGCCGACAACGTTGACGCTTTTTTGCGCGGTCGCGACCGGGCCGCCGCTGAACGTCACCGTGTAGGAACCGGACCCGGGGACCGGAACCGAATATCCGCCGGAGCTCGACGTCACCGCGTAGTAACTCGCGTTGGAAACGTTCACCGTCACTCCGCCCACTCCTTCACCCGGATCGTAAAATCCATTCCCGTTTAGATCGCGATAGACGACTCCCGTCACAAAAGGCAAAAGCCCGCCGACGCTTCCAAAATCCTGCGTGACAAGCTGCGGCCCGACCGAGCCATTGCTGCCCACGACATTGCCAATCCCGACCTCGCGAAACCCCGTGCTGTGAATGTTCTGGCGATGCCCGGGCGGTGACTGCATCCCGCCGGTGGCCGCGCTGCCGCCCCAATCAACCTCAAATCCAGCGTGGCCGAAGAGGACCGACTTCGAATACGCGTAAACATTCTCGCCGAGGCTCCATCCATTCGCCCCGGCGGTGTAGGCTTGCAGCCGCGTGGTCAACGAACCATCGGAGCCGCTGTGCCCCTGATAATTATTCTGGAGCATGTTCTGGCTGTGCGCTCGCGCCGCGGTGGTGAGCGTGGCGTTCATCGAGAGCGGCGGCACCGGAAGGATCACGGCGAACTGCGACTGCATCAGAATCAGGTTCACTCCAAAACTGTTGTAGGCGCTGAGAGTATTTTGATCGGTAGTGGTGGTGGCGAGGCGAACGCCCTCAGCCGCCGGCGTCGCGCGGGCGCGGTTGATCAGCTCGAGATAAAACTGCTCTTCGTTGGTGGGATCGCCGATCGAATACAGGACCGGATTCGAGGGAGCCTCAGGCCATTCACCAAACGATTGCGTGGCCGGTTGCGCGAGAATGGGCGGAGCGGGCGGAGGCGCCACCTGAGCAAAAGTAGCGCTCGCACATAGGCAGCAAGCCATGAACGCGGCGGCCCTCGATCCCAAATGAAGTCCCTTCACCCCGTGGAATTTGAGCAATATCGGTGCCGACACGCGGTCGAGATCCCGCGGAATCTCTATGCGTGATTACTGAAGGAAGTAAACCTCCACCACCCCAATGCCGGTAGCCTCCGGCTTGCCCCGGACCTGGGCCGTGTATTGTCCGGGCGGGATCGTCGCGACAAGGGCCGCTTCCAAGCTATTGGACGGTTGCAGCCCCGTAGCCTCCAGCTCCGCCTGCTGGGTCGTCATCCAGTCATCATTTTCCCGAACGATGGCGCCGTTCACGTCCCGCAGTTGAAGGGTCGTATCGGGCAAGGCGTTGGTGATACCAAAGGCCACCAAGGAAGGACCTATCGCGCGAATCACGACTCGGACCGATCCGTTCTGCACAATAAACCCGGCTGTTAGCAGTCCGTCACCCGGCTGCACCAAACCTCTCGTCCCCACGTTGACGAGCCTGGCAGGCGACGCGCCGCTGATATCGAAGGCGTCCACCAGACCAGTCCCAACACTGTTACCGGCGCCCCGCACCACCGCGGTGTATTGGCCGGGGGCAAGGTTGGCAATAATCGCGGACTCCGGGTCTTTGGTCGGCGCGAGCCCACTCGCGTTGATCTCCGCGGACTGATCACTGGTGACGATGCCTCCCACCTGAGTAGTCTTCCAATTATCATTCGAGGCAATCTTCACCTGATTCCCGTCAAAGATATCCAAGGTCGGATTTGCCAGGAAATCAGTGATCCCAAAGCCCTCCAGGAACGGGCCGAGCGCACGCACGAGGATTTTCTTGGTCGAGCCCGCCGGTCCTTGCACGATGAAGCCCTGAATCAAAGCATTGGGATCCTGGCCGACCGGAAGTCGGGTCGAGACGTTAGCGACGAAGCCAGGGATCGGTGTCGGTGTTGGTGTTGGTGTCGGCGAAGGTGTTGGCGACGGAGTCGGGGTTGGCGTCGGGGTGGGTGTCGGCGTAGGCGTAGGTGTAGGTGTAGGTGTGGGTGTAGGTGTAGGTGTGGGTGTGGGTGTGGGGGTGGGGGTTGGCGCTGCGCAAGACGCAAAGGTCCAGTTGACGCCATTGTTTCCCGAGTTGACCGCGCCCGCGACAGTAATGCTCGCGCTCCCTGCCTGGTCCTTAACGTCGAGATCTATCATGGAAAAAGTTCCACCCCCAGACCAGGCACGCTGGGTGCCGGCGACGGTCGAGCGAATCAATATCTTGCTGGCATCGCCGCAAGCGGGCCCACCACCATTGAGCTGGATCGTGCCGCTATTCGACACACCGCCGGCCAAGGTGAGAGAACCCGTGCCGAGATTCTTGAACGTGCTGCCGGCCGCGATTGTCAGGTTGCGGACTCCATTGATCGCCGCGCCCGCTCCGTCGACGGTCGTGGTATTGACGACGTTTACGTCCGCCGTCGGCCCAGCACTGTTGTAGGTACCGGTACCGGCGATCGTCTGCGTCGTCGAGGCGGCGCCTGCCACCCCTGTGAACTCCAACTGGCCACCGGTGGTGTTGGCCACCG
>QHBM01000036.1:11259-16119 GCA_003244145.1 Chthoniobacterales bacterium | reverse complement strand
GCATGGCCTGGGGCTTCGGGCGTGACGAAAAACTTTTGCAGGACGAATTGCTTCGCGAAAAATATCGCGGCATCCGTCCGGCTGCGGGCTATCCCGCCTCACCCGACCACACCGAAAAGAGCACGCTCTTCCAATTGCTCGACGCCGAGAAAACCACCGGCATTATGCTGACCGAATCGTTTGCAATGCACCCGGGCGCGAGCGTGAGCGGCCTTTATTTTTCGCATCCCGACTCCAAGTATTTCGGTGTCGGAAAAATCGGCGACGACCAGGTGCGCGATTATGCCGCGCGGAAAAATGTCGGCATCGAGTACGTGGAGAAGTGGCTCGCGCCTAATCGCGATTACTGACGGCGATCAGTCTTCTCGTGCTTCGTGTCGAGACGCGGATCCCTGATCTGCGCGCCGAAAAGAAGAAGAGCGCCCGCTTGGTCCTCGGTAACGGTATCGATCGCGGTTTCCTCATTCGGTTTTGGCCACACCACATCCCAGGCGAGCCCGCACTTTTCCAGAGTCCAGATGATGTAGCGGGTGAGATCGAACTCCCACCATCTCAAGCCATGCGCCGCGCAACGCGGTTTGGCGTGGTGATTGTTGTGGTAACCCTCGCCGAACGCGCCGAGCCCGATCCAGAAATTGTTTTTGCTGTGATCGGTCGTCTCGAAGTTTCGGTAACCGAGCGAAGGCATGTGGCAGACCGAGTTGACCGCCCAGGTGAAATTGTACACCACGAGCATCGGAACGTAGAGACACCAGAGCAGTCCGACGCCGCCCAAAGTGAAATACAAAAGCGCGGCCATGCCGAGATGGGGCAGGACATAGAAGGCCGGGCGCTCCCACAAACGGCAGTACCAAATCTTCCGCACGTCGGCGGCATAACGGAGCGAGCGATCGCGAAATCCCGGCGGCTTGCGCACCAGCCACATCATGTGCGCGTAAGGAAATCCGTGGACCGGGCTGTGAATGTCTTCGTCTGTGTCGGATTTCAAATGGTGATAACGATGGTCCCCCACCCACGTCACCGGATCACCCGAGAGCGCGACGGCCGAGCCGGTGGCAAAGATAAATTTCAGCCAGCCCGGCATTTCAAATCCGCGGTGGGTCAGGTAGCGATGCAAATAGAGAGTGGTGCTGATGCCGATCCAAAAATAAATGCCGAGCATGATCGGGAGGTAGGTCCATTGGAATTGGGTCCAGAGCGCGACGAGTCCGAGAACTTGGAGGCCGACCAGAACGAGGAAGAGAAAGAGATTGAGTTTATCGTGCTTAAACATGAGGCGAGGTGAGACGGAGCGCGCGCGCGCAGAAGAAATCGACCCGGCAGCGTCCGCCTGAATACGCGCGACCGCAAGGTCTTATTTGGCTTGGAAGTTTTCTCGCCCGTAAAAACGCGAGCGGTTCGCGCTACGTTGCAGACGCCGCAACGCCAAGATTCCGCATGCGCCATGGCTTGGAGCGTGTTAAGTCACGCGCATCGGCGGGGTGTAGCTTAGCTTGGTAGAGCGCCTGGTTTGGGACCAGGAGGTCGCAGGTTCAAATCCTGTCACCCCGATTCTCCTCCGCAATGAATTGAGCGCATGATCCGGAATGTTTTACGTTTATGTTCTGAGGAGCAATAAGACGGGTCGCCGTTACGTCGGGTCCTGCGAGGATCTCGACGATCGGTTCCGACGCCACAATGTTGGCGAATCGAAAGCAACGAAGCACGGGATTCCGTGGACAATTGCTTCGCGCCGAAAAGTTTGTGACCCGCGCTGCGGCCATGACAAGGGAACGATATTACAAAACCGGACGAGGCCGTGATGAACTCAATCGGCTCCTATAGGGCGGTCGCCGCGGCGACAGGTCGCAGGTTCAAATCCTGTCACCCCGACCACCGTCAAATGAATCGAGTGAAATTTCTTTTGGCGATCGCCACCATTGCTTGGTTCGGCTCGATCAGTTTGCTTCGCGGCCAGGAACCGCCTTTGCCGGCGGCGACGGAAACGCCGAACCCAAGTCCAAGCGCGTCCAACACGCGGCCGGAGCTAAATATTCCGGAAATTCCTATGTCGGTGGAACCTTCTCCACTGGTGCCGAACACTTCTCCCGCTTCGCACAAGAAGGCTCCGCCTTTGACGGAACTTGACGCAGCCTTCCAGAAAACGCCGTTGGGAGGGGCCGCGGAAGAGCAACGTCTCCATCTGGAATGGCGGCAGCTTCAAAACCAGACGGCGCACGATCCTGAAGTGGTGGCGGCGAAAGAGGCAGTGAATGGAACCAAAACCGACGTGGAAAAACGAGCCCGGCTCCACGCGTATTACAAGATCTACTATGCTCATATGCTCGCGCTCGCGACCGCGCCCGAGGTGAAAAACTATCTTGAGGCCAAGAAAAATGAGATACTCAACAGTCTCGCGCAGCCGCGAGTCCGGCCGGAGCCGACGACGCACCATACACAGACGCCGCGCCCCACCCCCGCATCCACTCCCACGCCCACACCCTGAGGAAGCTGTTCGCCTAACGACCTATCCGGCGCGAAGCCGTAACTTGCCCAATGCGCGTTTGCCGCTAGCATTTGGGCCGAAGCCACACCCGTGGCGCGTTCGTCTATCGGTTAGGACGTGGCCCTCTCAAGGCCGAAAGACGGGTTCGATTCCCGTACGCGCTGCCAATCTTCTTTCGACGAGCGGTCTCTACTCGTCGTCGTCGTCGCTACCCTTCAGCACCTTGATCGATTTCACGATCTCGACGACGTCCGGCGTGTATTTTTTGTCCGCCTCCGGTGTCCCGGCTTGGAAGAGGGCGAAATAGTTTTTCTTATCCGGACTGAAAGCCACGATGGCAAGGGCGCGGTCGGACCCTTTGTCTTTCGCGGTGAAATCGCGCTCAAGGCACGAAATGCCGTTGGACGTTTTGAATTCCACAGGCTCGCTAGGCTTGATGGACTGGAATCGCTTTTCCACTTCCACCACCGTTTCGTCGATAGCGCCCTTTGCGTTTTTCGAAACCACAGGGAAAATGCTGATGGCGTAACCGCCGCCTTTTGGCTGCGCACTGATGATTCCCGCATCGGTGATCTCAGCTTTCCAATCGCTCGAGAAGGTGACGGAAAATAGCGGATCCTCTTTCGGAAATTTTAGGGTGTTGGCCTGACTGAGAACCGGCAGCGCAAACACAAGCGCCACCGCGAGCGCGATAATCTTTTTCATTAGCGTGACCAATACACGCCGCTCGCCTCAGGCGATAGCAGAATCCTCACGCGGCCATTTGAAGTCCTACTGCTCGCTCGATTTCGCGCGGGCGCGGATAAGAAGCGCACGCAGCAGGAAATAAACGCCGACCGCTGCCGGCAAAGCGAGGAAGAGCGATCCCACGAGAAGCGGCTGGCCCACGGTAAAGAACGTCGTCCATTCCATGTAATCGCGCAGCGCGACGTGACGGAAGCCGGCACGCTCCGGAATTCGACGGTGCAAGGCCCACATCCCCATCCTGTATTCCCAGAGAAAAATCGCCGGCCAAAAGGGAAGGATGATGTCGTGCAGAGTCACGCTAATGAAAGAGGCGATCTTGTTTCCTTTCAGCAACCACGCCACCGCGAGTGAGAGCAAAGTCTTCAATCCGAAAAGCGGGGTGAATCCGAAAAACATTCCGATGGCCGAGCCAAGCGCGATGGCGTGGGCCGTATCCGGCAGCGCCATCAAGGTCATGTGATGCGCTTGCATCCAGCGTTTGAGGCGGGCCCACGCGCCGGGCCGGGCGCTCGAATCGTCGCGCGCCTCTTCCCCTTCGTCGCCAGAATGCTGATCCCGCATTCCGTTAGAATAACTCTGTTTGACGCGGGATGTCCGCAATCATTTGGCCCAGCGCCTTCCGCATCCGCAAAGCGGCGTGCGGCGCGTAATCGCGCGCGTTGTTATTGAAAACGACGGGCACTTCCTTCGCTTCGCCGCCTAATTTGCGGGCGCGCTCGGCCACCTCCGAAATTTCGTCGTCGCTGTAATCGTAATTGAAACGCGCCGCCACGGTCTTGCCCGTGGTGTACGCCTGCGCATTACGTCCATGCAAACGCAGATAGGCCAGCGCCGGATTCGTGATCGCATCGAGATCGGGCGGCATGATGGTGAAATGTGTTTCCGCCGGCGCATCGACCGAGACCAACGCCGCCAAATGTTTTCTCAGAAACCGGACTGTTTCCTGGAGCTGTTCACCCTCGGCCCAATTGCGATTGCGTAGCTCGTCGATCGCGATC
This sequence comes from Chthoniobacterales bacterium, assembly GCA_003244145.1. Lineage (GTDB taxonomy): Bacteria > Verrucomicrobiota > Verrucomicrobiia > Chthoniobacterales > UBA10450 > AV80. Next base: position 11,889 of record QHBM01000036.1, on the reverse strand, counting down.
CGAAATCCGTCGATCGCGCCTAACAAGTTATCCAACTCGCGCAGTTCATGCTTCCTCGGCGAGAAGGCCGGCGACAACTGCAAGAGGAGCGCGCCCATTTTCCCGGAGCTGCGCAAGATTTCGATCGGCTGGCGGAATTGTTCGATCATCGCCTTTTCCAATGCGGAGGTGAGTTTCACTTTGCCTTTGGCGTCGGTGGTCGCCGCACGTTGCAGAGCCGGCGGAAGCAATTTCACATTGGTGGAATGCCGCGAGAGCAATTGATGCAGCTTCACATCGAAGGTGAAACCATCCGGCGTGCTGTGGCACCAGCGCTCAACCATGCGCGGATCCGGCACCGAATAGAACGTCGAGTTCACTTCGACCATCTCGAACTGCTGCGCGTACCAGGCCAGTCGATCGCCCGCCGGCATTTTCTTCGGGTACCAATGTTCGACAAATCCCGAGTCCGACCAACTCGCCGTGCCGACAAGAATTTTTCCGGGCGAGCTTTGGCGTCTGGGATTCATTTCTAAACGAATACGATTCTTTTTGGCATCGAAAGTAAATCATCGTCGCGGGCTTTTGCGGTTGCGTTCGGACTTCGATGCTGCATAATCACGCCTCTAGACGCGGGGTGGAGCAGCCTGG
>QHBM01000036.1:0-11155 GCA_003244145.1 Chthoniobacterales bacterium | reverse complement strand
TCGGCTGTTAACCGATTGGTCGTAGGTTCGAGTCCTACCGCTGGAGCCATTCGACGCGCCTTCGGCTTGCTCATGGCCTCCGGCCCCAAGACATTGGCGGATCAATCTCTTAATAACAGCGCGGCGAATGGTCCCGAGCTTGTCGAGGGACACCCCCGTTGTGTACATTTTGAGTCTTCGATCAGGCGTCTTTTACGTAGGATGCTCAACAGATTTCGAAGCTCGCCTTCGCGAACACGAACACGGGACGGCATGCCACACCACCAGGGTCGATCCGCCCGAGGGTCTTCTGTTCGTGGAAGTTCAACCTGATTTCCCGACTGCGCGGCGGCGCGAAGCCCAAATCAAACGTTGGTCGCGGGCAAAGAAGCAGGCATTAGTAAATCGCGATTACCGGTTGTTGCAGCAGCTCAGTCGGTCACGCGAATAATTCATCGGTCATCAGTGCCCAGGATCAGTTGCGCTCAACTCGTGCGCGGTCGACGGTGCCGCGCGTTCGAATGTTCTTCCGGCTCTTCCGATCCATCACTCGCGCTCCCGCACTCGTCATCGCGTTGACGTTTGCGACATTCCTCGGCGCGGCTGCCGAATCGCACGCGCAACATGAGTTCGGCGGCGCGTTGCACTGGAGGAACGTCGGACCACTCCGCGGCGGACGGACCCGGGCGATCGCGGGAGTGCCGGCGCAGCCTAACGTTTTCTACATGGCGCAGGTCAATGGCGGCGCCTTCAAAACTTCGGATTACGGGCGGACCTGGATTCCCATTTTCGACGATCAACCGACGGGTTCGATCGGTGCGATCGCCGTCTCGCTTTCGAATCCCGACATCGTTTATATAGGCAGCGGTGAAGGGTTGCATCGGCCGGACCTCTCGGTCGGCGACGGGATTTACAAGTCGAGCGATGCAGGAAAAACGTGGACGCATCTTGGTCTGCGCGATGCCCAACAGATCGCGCAACTCGCGATTGATCCCCGCGATGCGGACCGACTTTTCGTGGCTGTGGCCGGTCATCCCTACGGGCCTAACGAGGAGCGCGGGATCTTCCGCTCGCTCGACGGCGGGAAGAGCTTTGAAAAAATCCTCTACCAGGATGAAAACACCGGCGGCGCCGACGTGCAGATCGATCCGCGCAATCCCGACATCGTTTATGCTTCGCTTTGGGAAGCGCGCGAAGGGCCGTGGGAAAACAGTTCATGGACCGGAACCGGCGGCGGCATTTTCAAATCGGTGGATGGCGGCAAGAATTGGAAGCGCCTCGGCGGCGGACTTCCCGAGACCGTGATCCAGGCGAACCTCGCCATCGCACCGAGCTCCCCCAACATCCTCTTTGCCGCGGTGGCCACGCCGACTGGTTCCAATCTTTATCGCTCTGACGACGCAGGTGAAAAGTGGCGCGTCGTAACGGAGGACAAACGGCCGGGCGCGGGAATCGGCGGGGGCGATCTGCCGGTCGTACGGTTCGACCCTAACGACCCGAACGTCGTCTACTCCGCGAGCGTCGTCTGCTGGAAATCAACCGACGGCGGAAAGACCTGGGACGGCTGGCGCGGCGCGCCGGGCGGTGACGATTATCAGAATGTCTGGATCAACCCGAATAATTCCAACGTGATTTTGCTCGGGAGCGACCAAGGCGCGATCGTGACTGTGAACGGCGGCAAGACGTGGAGCTCGTGGTACAATCAATCCACCGCGCAGCTCTATCACGTCAGCGCCGACAACGCGTTTCCGTATCGACTTTACAGCGGACAACAGGAGAGCGGCTCCGCCGGAGTAGCGAGCCGGGGAAGTGATGGCGCGATCACTTTTCGCGATTGGCATCCGGTGAGCGCGGAGGAGTACGGCTACGTGGTGGCCGATCCGCTCGATCCCGACATCATCTACGGCGGCAAGCTGACCCGCTACGATCGCCGGACCGGGCAGGCCCAGCACATCTTGCCGGTGCCGTTGCGTTCGGCCAATTTTCGAATGCTGCGCACGGCGCCGGTCGTTTTCTCTCCAAGAGATCCACATTTGCTTTTCTTTGCGGGCAACACTCTCTGGCAGACGCGCGATCGCGGACAAAACTGGGAACGAATCAGCCCTGATTTGTCGCGACCGACCTACGAGCTGCCGGCCAGCATCGGAAAATATCGGAAGGAGCCGACCGCGGAAACCAAACGGCGCGGTGTTATTTACACCGTGGCCCCTTCCCCGCTGGAGCTGAAGCGGATCTGGGCGGGAACGGACGATGGCCTCGTTCACCTAACGAGTGATGGCGGCAAGACCTGGACGGATGTGACGCCACCACAGGTTTCCGCGTGGCAAAAGATTTCACTCATCGACGCCGGTCACTTCGATGCGAAGACCGCTTACGCCGCCGTCAACACCCTTCGGCTCGATGACGTGCGGCCGCATATTTATCGGACAGATGACTCGGGAAAGACCTGGAAGGAAATTGTCCGAGGAATTCCGGATGGGCAGACGGTGAACGTGGTCCGGGAAGATCCGCAGCGGAAAGGGCTCTTGTTCGCCGGGACCGAGCGCGCTATTTACGTTTCTTTCGACGGCGGGGAGAACTGGGAGCCGCTGCGGCTCAACATGCCCGCGACTTCTGTGCGCGATCTCATCATCAAGGACGACGACATCGCGGTGGCGACGCATGGCCGCGGTTTTTGGATTCTCGATAACATCACGCCGTTGCGGCAGCTCGCGGTGGAGAAGCAGACCACGGCGCTTTTCAAACCAGCAACGGCGTTACGAATCCGGTGGAGTCTCAACACCGACACGCCGCTCCCTCCCGACGAACCGACAGGCGAAAATCCGCCGGACGGCGCCATGATAGACTATTTTCTGGCGGAAGATTCTTCGGGCCCGGTGACGATCGAAATCAAGGACGGCAAAGGTAACGAAGTGCGTCGCTATTCGAGCGCGGACCCACTTCCGCATCCGGACGTGAAGAAGCTCCGGATCCCCGAGTATTGGATCAGGCCGCCGCAACCATTGGCGACGACGCGCGGTCTGCACCGTTTCCTTTGGGACGTGCATTACTCGCCTATTCCGCACGCTCGGCCCGATTATCCGATGTCCGCGGTTTACGGGAACACCGCCCCATCCGCGACCTCGCCCTGGGCGATGCCCGGTGATTATTCGGTCGTGCTGACCGCGAACGGCCAGAGCTATTCGCAACGGCTGACAGTGAAAATGGATCCACGCGTGAAGGCGACGACGGGCGAGCTGGCGGAACAATTCGCGCTTTCGCGCATGCTCTCCGAGCTAAGACAAACGCTGGAGCCGATTGGAAAAAGTTTCGACTCCGTGGCCAACGCGTTAACCAAAGCGAAAGAAGGCGCGGATCAGAACCCGGCGAAGGAAAAACTCGATGCCTTCGCAAAAAAGATGGAAGAATTTGCGCCGCCGAATCCACGCCCGGGGGCTCCCCTCACCTTCCACTTGTTGGATTCCACGCAACGTTTGTTTGGCATGCTGCAGGAAGTTGATGCGCCACCAACGCCCGCGGTCAAAGCTGCTGTCGCGGAAATTATTCGCACAGCGCCTTCCCTCACAGCGAAGTGGAGCACGATAATGTCTCAAGACTTTCCCGCGTTGAACCAACAACTCGAAAGCGCTGGCCTCCCCAAAATCGAGCCTGCCCCATCGGAGAACGAATAAGATTGTTCGGTGGCCAGCCGGCATTGACTCGCTCGCCGACAACCTCTACATCATCGCCGCATGGGATCAGACTCGACCGGCTCGCACACCATTTCGCCACTCACGGCGACGTGCATCGTGGTCGCGAACATGGTGGGGACTGGCATTTTCACCAGCCTCGGATTTCAAGTGGCCGGACTGCCGACGGGTTTCGCGATCATGGCGATCTGGATCGCGGGCGGCATCTGTGCTCTCTGCGGCGCACTCTCTTACGCGGAGCTCGGCGCGGCGCTGCCCCGCTCCGGCGGCGAGTATCATTTTCTCGGCGTGGTCTATCACCCTGCGGTGGGATTTCTCGCGGGTTGGATTTCGGCCACGGTTGGGTTCGCCGCGCCGGTAGCTATCGCCGCTATCGCTTTCGGGACTTACTTCGCGGAGGTGGTTCCGGGATTGAACCCGCTCGTTCTTTCCCTGGCGGTGGTGACAATTTGCACGGTGGTCCTATTGCGCGATCTGCAATTGGGGAGCGTGTTTCAAAATGGTTCCACCATTCTGAAGATCGCGCTCATCCTCATCATTATCGCGGCGGGATTTCTCGTAAAATCGACCCAGCCCGTTTCGTTTCTTCCGACGAAAACCGACGGCGCGCTTATTCTCAGCGCGCCTTTCGCGGTCAGTCTTTATTGGGTGATGTATGCCTACTCGGGTTGGAACGCTTCCACCTATATTGTGGGCGAACTGCGCAATCCATCGCGCACAATCCCACTCTCCGTTGGCCTCGGCACGGTCCTCGTAATGGCGCTCTACCTGGCGATGAATGCAGTCTTTTTGCGGACCACGCCCGTGGCCGAAATGGTTGGCCAACAACAGGTGGCCGTGATCGCCGGCGTCCATATCTTCGGTCCGACGGGCGCGAAAGTAATGGCGTTGTTCATTTGCCTGGGACTGGTTTCGACCGTGAGCGCAATGATGTGGATCGGCCCGCGCATCACCGCGGCGATGGGCGAAGACCTCGGCATTCTTAACTGGCTCGCCCGCCGCAACGACCATGGAGTTCCGGTCAGCGCCATCCTCACCCAATACGCGATCGTTGTCGTGATGCTGCTGACGGCGACGTTCCAAAGCGCGGTGAACTACGTCCAGTTCAGTCTCACCCTTTGCTCAGCGCTGACCGTCTTCGGTGTTTTCGTTTTGCGCTGGCGGCAACCTGATCTGCCCCGGCCTTATCGAACCTGGGGATATCCGGTGACGCCGCTGATCTTCCTCGGCATCAGCATTTGGATGCTGGAGCATTTGCTGGCCGACTCTTCCACGCGCGGCCCGTCCATCTGGGGTTTGATCACCATGGCCCTGGGGCTGATTGTTTATTTTCTTTCTCCGAAAACTGCGAGGGCACGACCGTCCTAACCGCGTTCATGAAACGACATCTTCTTTCTTGTCTCATCATTCTTTTAGCCGGGAACGTCTTTGCGCAAAGGGCCACCATCGATGACACCGCTAAATTCCTCGCCGGCATTCCCGTGAAAGGCCCGCTCGAGCCTCTCACGCACGATCCCGCCTGGATCGATCATGCCCGCGCGTTGGATAGCGCGATGATGAAGAAGGATTATTTCCAGGTCCGCCCGATCCGTGCCTGGATGCTCGCGAACGCAAGCCAGTATTACACGAGCACTAATACGGTTTTCTACATGTTCGGCGGTCCGGATTTCATGTACGCGAACCTGTTTTTCCCGCAGGCGAAAACGTACATCCTGGCCGGCCTCGAGCCAGTAGGACAGGTGCCCGATCTTCCACGGATGGATCCCGCCGCGCTCCGGACCGATCTCAATGCCTTGCGCGACTCGATGCACACCGTTCTCCAAACCCACTACTTCATCACCAAAGACATGCGGGCCGACCTCACCCGCCCCAACCTTGGCGGCACTCTGCCGATCCTCTATGTCTTTCTGGCCCGCCTCAATTGCACTGTGCTCAAGACGACCTACGTCAACAGCCCCGCCCCGGGAGTGAAAATCGATTTCACCCGGGATGGCAGTCACCAGACTTTGTATTATTTCAAAACCGATTTGTCCGGCGGCCCCAGCCCGTTCCTGAAGTGGTGCGCCGCGCAAGGTCCCGGGCTCAGTCTGCTCAAGGCCGCCTCTTACCTAATGCATACCGAAGGGTTTTCCGGTGTGCGTAATTTCCTTCTCAACAACAGCCGCGTTATTATCCAGGACGATTCCGGCATCCCGCTCCGCGAGTTTCCGAAAACGTGGAAGGTCGATTGCTACGGACGCTATGTGCCGCACGCAGAGATGTTCGGGAAATATCATCAGCCCGACCTGGCCGCGATCTACAATCAACAGCCGCCGCCCTCCGAACTTGGTTTTGCCTTCGGTTACCACTGGCAAAAGGAGAACGGCATCCTTATGATGGCGACGCGCAAGTAAAGGCTTCGACAGCCTTCTGGCCCCGATCTCCAATCACCTTTGTCACACTCCAGTTTCTTGCGCTTAATATTACTCTTCCTTCTTGGCTCGCTCGCGATCTGCGCGCGCGCGTTCGCAGCCGATCCGGTGGCGGATGCCACCGCGAAATTTCTGGCCGGCTTGCCGGTGCGAAATACTCCGCTGGAAAGTTTTGCGAACACTCCGGGATGGGCGCAGCACGCTACCGAACTGGATCGCGCCTGGCAGCAGGTGGAAAAGCGGCAGCTCTCCAAGATCCGTGCGTGGGCGCCGCAAGCTCTTGGCACAGCCTACGAAGACACCGGTCCGATGTTCTACATGTTTAGCGGCCCGGATTTTCTCTACGCCAACGCCTTCTTTCCCAATGCGAGCACTTACATTCTTTGCGGCATCGAACCGGTCGGGGCTATTCCCGATCTGGAAAAAATTCCGCGCGGCGTTCTGCCTTCGTCGTTGTCGAACCTGCGCAAGTCCCTCGATGCCGTCCTAAGCTTCAGCTTCTTCATCACCAAAAACATGAAGGTGGACCTGAAGCAAAAACAACTGAATGGGACCCTGCCCGTCCTCTATTTTTTCCTGGCGCGCACCGGGTACACGATCGATTCCGTCGCTCTCGTCGCCCTTGATCGCGAGGGCAATTTCGTGCCCGAGGGCAAAGGCACCACGCCGGGGGCGAAGATCGTCTTCTCCGGCAAGAGCGGGCGGCAGCAGACGCTTTATTATTTCTCCAGCGACGTCGCGGATTGGGCGGTGAAGACCAATCCGAACTTCGGAAAATTCTGCGAGCTTCAAGGGCAGGGCCTGACGCTATTGAAAGCCGCTTCCTATCTGATGCACTCGGATAATTTTTCCCAGGTGCGTGGCTTTCTCCTCGCGCACAGCAAAATTATTGTCCAGGACGACTCCGGCATTCCGTTTCGCTTCTTCAAGAAAGACAAATGGGACATCCATTTCCACGGGCGCTACCTTGGCCCGATCAACCGCTTCCTGAAAAATGGGCAGCTTGATCTGGCGAAGGAGAACGCGGCCGCCGCGCCGCAACTTTTGCCCTTCAGTTTCGGATACCAGTGGCAACCGAGCCGCTCATCGCTCATCGTCGCCACGCCGAAATAACTATTTCCCGACCAGCAGCCGCAAGAACTGCGCGTCGGAAAAGCGCGTCCCCGAACCGTGGCGGACGACGACGAGGTTCATGGAAGGAATGACGTAGAGCCGCTGATAACCCGAGCCAATGCAGGCGACGAGATCGCTCGGTGCGTTACGACAAAGAACGGTGCCGCCCCAGGTTTGTCGCTGCCATTTCGGGACAAGCATCGACTCGATATCGAACTCGCGCCCGCCTGGCGCGGCCTTGTTGTTCCACCAGCCGAGCGAGAACGCGCGGTTCGCTCCGGAGCCGCGCCAGCTTTGCGCGATCGAGCCGGGAGTAAGAACCGGCGCGCCACCGGCCAGCGCGACCTCGCCTAATTTCGCCCATTGCCGCGCGCTCAATAACCAGCCGGCCGCGAGCAAGGGATTGCCCGCGCGATCCGTCAGGTAACGCTGCGAACCCAGCCCGAGCCGATGCAAAACGCGCCGCTCCAGGTAATGCGTGGGCGATTCTCCTTTCAGTTTCTCCTTCAACACCGCGTGAAAAACCTGAAGCGAGCTTGGCCCATAAATGAAAGCGCTTCCCGGATTCGCAACTACCGGTGCGCGGATCGCGAGGCTGTCGCGATCGCCCGGATCGTTGTTGTGCAAATAGAAGACCGGCTCGAGTCCGGAAGAAAAATCGAGCAACTGCCGGATCGTGACGCGCGCTTTGCGCGGATCCGCGCTCCAGGCGGGAATAGTTTCGGCCACGCGCTCATCGAGGCTGAGCAAGCCGTCATCGACAGCAGCCAGCGCGGTCAGCCCCCAAAAAGCCTTTACGCCGCTGTAGATTTTGTGCGGTTCGTTCGCCGATTGTTCGAGAATGGTTTGTCCATTTTGGATGGCCAGGAACGAGGTGCCGCCCTGGCCCGCCGAATAGGCCGCCGCGGCGCGAATGGCTGCAGGATTGACCGGAGCCGCGCTGGCCGTGAGTGCAGCGAACAAAACTGGAGTTAGGAAAAACGCGTTCCTCATCTTTTCCATTGTGCGTGTGGCGGGCCGGAATTCCAGCAGAACCCATCAGCCGCTGAAATAAGACAACCGGGACCAAACGCGCGCGCGAAATTCTCTTAGAGATGCAAGACCCGAGCGTGAAAGGACCCCACGCCGCGCGCCAATGGGAGTTGACCTCAAAGCGCATTATTCAACCGGGCGGCGCGCTCCGAAAACAAAAATCACGAATACGCAACAACCTGGCGCCGGCGATCCCTCCCAAACTCAACCGGGCAGCCGGCACCGCAAGATTCGCCTGAGGCGAATCCGGGAGCGAGCCAAGCACAGTTGATTTCTCCCTGCCGGAATCCCCCGGCGCCGTAATGGTGTTTCCACTGGGAACGGTTTCGTGTATGGTCGCGGCTTTCGGACCTTAATGCTCACCCCGACCACCATCCCAGCCTCGACCACACGCGCCACACGGCGGTTCTGTCTCCTTCTGGTCAAACCGTCGCACTACGACGACGACGGCTACGTCATCCAATGGTTTCGCTCGACGATTCCCTCTAACTCGCTCGCAGCCGTTTATGGTTTGGCGCGGGATTGCGCGCAGCGGCACGTGCTCGGTCAGGATGTGGAGATCGATATCCATCCCTTCGACGAAACCAACACGCGCATGCGTCCGAAACGGCTCGCCTCCATGATCGAGGAAGCGGGCGCTGGCATGGTGATGTTCGTTGGGGTGCAGTCAAACCAATTTCCTCACGCACTCGATCTGGCGAAGCCGCTGCTCGCGCGCGGCATCCAGGTGGCTATCGGCGGATTCCACGTCTCGGGAACGATGAGCATGCTCGGCGGCAACGATGCCGATATTCATCGCGCGAAGGCGATGGGCATCTCGCTTTTCGCCGGTGAAGCGGAAGGCCGGCTGGAGCAGGTGCTTCAAGATGGTTACGAGCGCGCGCTTAAGCCGCTCTATAATTTCATGGCTGACCTGCCGAGCATCGAAGGCGAGCCGTTGCCGCTCATTCCCGCCATTCGCGCCCAGCGCACGGCCGGCCATGTCACCAGCTTCGACGCTGGCCGCGGTTGCCCGTTCCAATGTTCGTTCTGCACCATCATCAATGTGCAGGGACGGAAATCGCGCCGCCGTTCGCCGGACGACGTTGAGCAGATCATCCGCGAGAACGTCGCGCAAGGCCTGCGCAGCTTCTTCATCACCGACGACAACTTTGCCCGGAACAAGGATTGGGAAATTATTCTCGACCGGATCATTCACCTGCGCGAAGTCGAGAAGCTCAAGCTCGGGTTCCTTATCCAGGTGGACACGCTTTGCCACAAGCTGCCGAACTTTATTGATAAGTGTAAGCGCGCCGGAGTGCGCCGTGTTTTCATCGGGCTGGAGAACATTAACCCGGACAACCTCGCCGCGGCGCACAAGCGACAGAACAAGATCACGGAGTATCGCAGGATGTTGCTCGCGTGGAAGGCGGCACGGATCATCACCTACTGCGGCTACATCACCGGTTTTCCGAACGACACTGCGGAATCGATTCTTCGGGACGTGGAGATCGTGAAGAAGGAATTGCCTCTCGATATTCTGGAGTTTTTTTTCCTGACGCCGCTCCCGGGATCGGAAGACCATCAGAAGCTGGTCAACGCCGGGGTGGAGATCGATCCCGATCTAAACAAATACGATTTGAACCACGCCTGCGCGCCGCACGCCAGAATGTCGAAGGCGGAATGGGAGCGAGTCTATAAGCAAGCGTGGCAGACCTACTACACGATGGATCACGTGGAGACGATCTTGCGCCGCCTCACCGCGAAGAAGGGCCCGGCCAGCAACGCGATCGTGCTTATCACCTGGTTCATGAGCGCGATCCATATCGAAGGAGTGCATCCGCTCGAGAGCGGTGTGATTCGCCTGAAGTACCGGAAGGATCGGCGGCCGGGGCTGCCGATTGAGCCGATGTGGAAGTTCTATCCGAAATTCTGGAGAGAATCGGTGACCAAGATCGCGAAGCTGACGATGTTATATGGCCGCTTGCGCCGGCTCTATAAAATGATCAGGGCGGACCCTAAAAGATTTAAGTATACGGATGTGGCGCTCACGCCGGTCACCGATCACGACACCGAGGACCTGGAGATGTTTCATACGCCGTCCGCGCCGGCGTTCGTCGCGCAGGAGCAACGGCGGCAGCATGCGCACGAGCACGTCGCCGCGTAAATTTCTTAACGTGATGTGCGGAAGCGCGTCCCGGTTCCCATGAAATACATACACACGCCTGAGGGTGCGATTTACCTCAGCCAGATCCTGGTCTCCGCGTTTCTCGCCATTCTTTTTCTTCAATCGGGCATCGACAAGGTGATCGATCGGCGCGGCAATTTGGAATGGTTGAAGGGACATTTCGCGAAAAGCCCGCTCGCTGCATTCGTGCCCGGGATGGTCACCGTCATCACCATTCTGGAACTGGTAGCGGGAGCGTTTAGCGCGGTGGGATGTGTGCTCATTCTTTTCCGGCATGATTCGCGGCTTGCATCGCACGGTGCTGTTATCGCGGCGATTTCGATCGTCGCGCTTTTCTTTGGCCAACGGGTCGCGAAAGATTATCCGGGCGCAGCAACCCTGGTTCCCTATTTTCTCCTGTCGTTGGGCGCGATCTATTTGCTGGCGCTGTAGCCGCGGCGCTCTGTCGCCGCACGCGTGACGCCCCGACAGAGCGTGGCGGCCACTGGGATCAACTCGCGGCGAATTTCTCCAGCCGATCGATGGTCTGGACGATGTCTTCTTCGGTGGTGCGCGGATTGATCGTGCAAAGGCGGAGGGCCGTGATGCCTTTGAGTCTGGTGGAAGTAAGGAAGGCGAAACCGTCGGCCAACATCAGCTCCACCAGCTTCGTTTGAAGTTCGTCGTCCTGGCCAAAGCGAAAGGCGACGATGCCCATCTCGGCCGGCGACAGGATCTCGCAACCACTTCGCCGCCGCAGTTCCTTCTCGGCGAACTCCGCCAGC
>QHBM01000102.1 GCA_003244145.1 Chthoniobacterales bacterium | reverse complement strand
AAGGAATGATCGCGGAACCCAACTCCAGATCGTCGCGCCGCGTCTCTCCGAAGAAATTCAGATTGGCGACAGCCTCGCGATCAACGGCTGTTGCCTCACCGTCGCCGCGCTCAGGGGCGATAAAGTTGCCTTCGATCTCCTGGAGGAAACGCTCCAGCGAACGAACCTGAAAGCGTTGCGGCCTAACGATCGCGTGAATCTCGAGCGTGCTCTCGCCGCGGACGGACGGCTCGGCGGCCATTTCGTGCAGGGTCACGTCGACTGTCCCGCGCGCATCCTGGTCTTCAAGGAAACGGGCGCGGACTGGCGGCTCGAGGTGGAGTTGCCCCCGGAGTTTGCGCGTTACGTGGCCAGGAAAGGTTCCATAGCCTTGAACGGGGTCAGCCTCACCGTCGCTGATGTTTCGGAAAAAAGTTTCACGGTTTGGATCATCCCACACACCAGGACGCAGACCAACCTCCACACGGCGCAGCCGGGTCAACTGGTCAATCTCGAGTTCGATTTGATCGCGAAATATCTCGAGCGAATGCTCGATCCTCACGTCGTTCGCCCGAAATGACGGACTCGACGCCACCGCAAATCGTCGGCGTCATTTTTTCCGCCGCCGACTTGAAGCGGGCGGTTCGGATGCGAAATCCACCGGATCTATTCGAGTTGCGGCTGGACGCGTTGGTTCCGGACCTCGACTCGGTCAAGCGGGAGATCCAAAAACTTCGGGCGCCCCTCATCATCACGGCGCGCCATCCGCGCGAAGGCGGAGTAAACCAATTGGCGCCGGGCCGCCGCCGCGCTTTGCTGCGCGAATTCTTGCCGCATGCGGCTTACGTCGATATCGAACTGCGCTCCGGCCGCGCGTCGGCCGCTATTCTGAAGGCCGCTCGCGCGCAAAACATCCGCACGATTGTTTCCTTCCACGATTTCAAGGGGACGCCCGGCGCGGCGAAACTCACTACGATCGTGCGCACGGCAAAGTCGTTAGGCGCCGATCTTGTAAAAATCGCGACGACAACGGACACGGCGGCGCAACTGAAGACGCTGTTGGACTTTTTTGAAGCGCACCGGGGGAAAATGAAATTGGCCGCGATGGGAATGGGCCGATTCGGGCGGACCGCGCGGCTCTGGTGCGCGAGACACGGCTCCGTTCTAAATTACGCGCACCCGGGGACGCCCCGGGTCGACGGACAGCTTTCGGTCGCCCAATGGCGCCGAGCCTTGAAATAAACGTCGGCACCTTGCCGAAGCTCCTGAGCGCATATCCTTATTAGAACAACTTGCCATGGACGATTCCATTCCGCTGCCAGACGAAGTTCCGGTGATGCCGCTTTCCGGCGCTCTCCTTTTTCCTCACGCTCTCCTGCCGCTCCACATCTTTGAGCCGCGCTATCAGGAAATGCTCGGGCACGCCTTGCGCGCGCATCGGATGTTATGCGTCGCGCTGGTCAAACCGCAGTGGACAGAATGGAAATCAACGGACGATTTTTTTCACATCGCCGGTCTCGGCTTGATCCGCGCCTGCGTCGGACGTGGCGACGGCACTTCGAACCTGATCCTCCAAGGTCTTCAGCGCGTGCGTTTCAGCGGGTTCGAACAAGACGCGCCGTTTCCGATTGCCCGCATCAAACCGCTGGAATCCAAGTCGACCTCGTCCGTCGAGACGGATGCGCTGGGCGCGAAAGTGCTGGAACTTTATTCCCGGTTCAAAGACAGCGGCCGGCAGCTTCCCGAGAAAGTGGATCGGTATCTCTCCCATCTGGGCGATGCGGAAATGCTGGCGGACCTGATGGCTGCGACCTTCATCAACGATCCGTTGCGGCGGCAGCAAGTGCTCGAAGAAGTCGGTGTGAACCAGCGTCTCCGCCTCGTCATCCAATATCTCAGCGAAGAAACCGGCAGCGCGGCGGCGTGAGTTCACGCTTCCGGCCGTCTCTCGATCAACCGCGCGTGCTCCTCTATTAAGTACCGGTCGGTCATCCCGGCGATGTAATCGCAGATCGTCCGGTGCAGCCCTTCGCTCTCAATTCGCTTCGTCGCCGCGTCCCCGAGCAGATCGGGCGCGAGCACATACGCCTCAAAAACGGCGCGCAACATCTCGCAAGCCCGCTGGTTCACTTCGGCGACGCGCGGGTGGTAATAGACGTTCTTATATAAGAAGCGCCGCAACTCGCGGTTCGCCTCGAGCAGGGCCTCGCTGTAGCAAATCAACGGAACCGGTTGCCGCCGCACCTCGTCCGCGCTTTTCACCCCCGCTTTCGCAATCGCCTCCGCGCTGGATGTAATCGCGTCGCGCACCTGCACGTCGATAATGTCGCGAATGATCAGGCTGTGCAGTTCCGGCTCGCGGGCTTCAGGATAACGGCCGGCGACCGACTCGTGGCTCTGGCGCCAGACCGCGGTTTCCTCCAACTGGGCTGTGCCCAGGATCTCGAAATCCACCGCATCATCGAGATCGTGGCTATAATAAGTGATCTCGTCGGCCAGGTTGGCGATCTGCGCCTCGAGCGACGGGCAACGATATTTCTCCAGGCTCGCCTTCCCCTCTTCCATCGGCGGATCGTAAAAGGCCTGGTGTTTTTGCAGTCCCTCGCGGACTTCGAAGGTCAAATTCAATCCGGGGAAGCCCGGATACGCCGCCTCGAGCAATTCGACGACGCGCTGGCTTTGCTTATTGTGGTCGAATCCGCCGTGTTCGCGCATGCATTCGGCCAGCATTTCCTCGCCGGAATGTCCGAAAGGCGAATGCCCTAGATCGTGGGCCAGCGCAATCGCCTCGGCCAGGTCCTCATTCAAGGAGAGGGCGCGCGCGATGGTGCGGCTGATCGAGGCGACTTCGATGGAATGGGTCAGCCGCGTACGCAGGTGATCGCCGGTGCCGTTCAGGAAAACCTGCGTCTTGTATTCCAGCCGGCGAAATGCGCGAGCATGAATGATCCGGGCGCGATCGCGTTGGAACTCGGTCCGGTAAGCGTGACGCGGCTCGGGATATTTGCGTCCGCGCGAATCGCCCGATTTTTGCGCGAAGGGCGCGAGGATGCTTCGCTCGTCCGCTTCCATTTCTTCGCGCGTTTTCCAACTCTGACGCGCGACTGCGACGCCGTGCGAATCATTTGCCACAACTGGATTATTGGTCGTTGTGCCTGCTTTGCGAGCGGGAATTTGCGGTGGAGGACATCGCTCGCTTTGCATTTTTCACATCGCAGGCAACCCTACGCAATCAAATGAGCCGCCGACCGAAAAGGAAACTCATCGAGAAAAAAGGAGAGACCCAGGATCCGCCCACTGGTTTGAACGAGCGCTGGATCGTTCTTGGCGTCTGTATTTTCATGGCCGCAATGGTCTGGTTTGTTTTTGGCCAGACGCTTCACCACCAGTTCGTAAATCTCGACGACGGCGCCTACGTGTATAAAAACCCGCAGGTTTCCCGCGGCCTAACGACCGAAGGAATTATTTGGGCGTTCACTCACTCCCACGCCGCCAACTGGCATCCGTTGACCTGGCTTTCCCATATGCTGGATTGCCAGTTTTATGGCTTAAATCCCGGCGGTCATCATCTCACCAATGTTTTGCTCCACACCGCCAACGCCATCCTGCTTTTTCTGGTTCTGCGACAGATGACCGGCGCGCTCTGGCGAAGCGCCTTCGTGGCGGCGGTTTTTGCCATCCATCCTTTGCGGGTCGAATCAGTGGCCTGGGTCGCGGAGCGAAAGGATTTGCTCAGCGGCCTTTTCTTCATCCTGACCATTTGGGCCTACGTCCGTTATGTGCGCGGTCCGCGTTCGCCTGCCCGATATCTTGTCGTGCTCGCGATGTTTGCGGTGGGCTTGATGTGCAAGCCGATGCTGGTCACGCTGCCGTTCGTGCTTCTGTTGCTGGACTACTGGCCGCTGTGCCGTATGGGCCCGGAAGATTCCGGCGATAAGAAATTCCGGATCCCGCGAGAAGTGATTCTCGATAAGCTTCCTTTACTCGGATTGGCCGCCGCGTCGTGTGTGGCGACCATTTTCGCGCAGCAAACTGCCCTTCAGCCGTTGGGAAACATTTCCCTTCCTCTCCGTGCCGGCAATGCGGCCATGGCCTGTGTCACCTACATCCGGCAGATGTTTTGGCCATCGGACCTGGCTGCTTTTTATCCGCTCGCCTTCCGGGACATCACCGCTTCCAGAGTGCTTCTGTCGCTCGTCGTGCTGGCCGGTATTTCGATCGTCGTCTTCTTAATGCGCCGGCGCCGCTATCTGGTAACCGGTTGGCTTTTGTATCTCATCATGCTGGCGCCGGTGATTGGGATTCTCCAGGTAGGAAGCCAGGCGCACGCGGACCGATATACCTACCTTCCGGAGATCGGCCTGGCCTTGCTGCTGACTTGGACGGTTTCCGATTTGTGCGCTCGCTGGCGTTATCGCCGCCTGTTTCTGAGCGCTCTTTCTCTGATCATCGTCTTTGCTTTAACGTTCGCCGCGCGCACGCAGGCTTCTTATTGGAAGGATAGCGAAACGCTCTGGATCCAGGCGCTTTCCCGCACCTCGGACAATCTCATGGCCGAGCTAAACCTCGGAGAAGCAGTTTACAAACTGGGCCGGACTCCGGAGGCCATTGCGCATTTCGAAAGAGCCCTGCAAATCGATCCCAACCAGGGATGGGTTTACTCCTCTCTTGGTGCGGCCCTTTTGGAGATAGGCCGGCCAGACGCATCTCTGGTTCACTTACAGAAGGCGATCGAACTCGATCCCAACAGCAGCGACGCCCATTACAACCTCGGTAATACTTTTCTCCAAATGGGACGAGCGAGTGAAGCCGTTGCTCAGTACAAACGGGCCCTGGAAATCGCTCCCGATGACACCGAAACCATGAACAATATGGCCTGGATCCTTGCGACCTCGCCGGACGCGCTGGTGCGCGACGGCGCGAAAGCGGTTCAAGTGGCGGAACGCGCGGATTCTCTCACGCGCAACGCGAGCCCAATCATCAGCGCCACTCTCGCTGCGGCCTACGCCGAGATGGCACGCTTCCCGGACGCGGTAAGAACAGCGCAACGCGCCATCCAGTTGGCCTTGAACGAAGGCAACAAGGGGCGCGCTGATTCTATTCGCGCACAACTCTCCTTTTATGAATTAGGCGTCCCTTTTCGCGATCGCCGCTTTGGCTCGATCCCGCGTTAGCGCTTCCTGTCGTGAAACGCTTTTCCCTTCTGTTCGCCGCCGGTTGTCTTCTGCTGGTGAGCGCGCTGGTCTTTCGCGACTTCCTCTTTGGCGAAGCCCTGCTTCTCTACAAGGACAGCGGCAGCGACTCGATCAATGATTACTATCCCTCCTTTGTTCACCTGTCCGAGTACTTGCGCCTCCAGGGCCTTCCGTCGTGGTCCTTCTATCTCGGAATGGGACAGGACCTTTTTTATCTCGTTGGTTACTTGATCCTGGAACCGGTCACCTGGCTGCCGAAGGAGTCGATTGCGCCCTGGCTCATCTTTCAACATCTCGCCAAAGTTCTCGTTGCGGGTTTGTGCTTTTTTCGCTTCCTCCAACTGCGCGGTCTCCACCTGCTTGCTTCGCTTTTGGGTTCGCTGTTGCTCTCCTTCTCCGCCTACATGTGCATGGGCACGTGCTGGTATCCGCTCGCGGACGAGGTGCTTTGCTTCACCGCCATCTTGCTTGCTATCGAGCTAGCTCTGAAAAGGGGTCGCTGGTTCGTCCTTGCGCCGGCCGTCGCTTTGGTTGGCTTGCTCGACTCATTCCATCTATACCTGTGCGCAGTCTTCCTGTTGCTTTATGTGCCGGCAAGACTTTGCGGACAATATGGATGGCGACCTCGGGTCGTATTGCGCCTGGCTCTTCTGCTGGCTGGTGCCGCTATTCTTGGCGTTGGCCTTAGCGCGGTAATCACACTGCCGAACCTTTACGCTGTCGTAAACAGTCCTCGTGGGTCTGACGCTGCTTCCGCCGTCGCGCGGCTAACTGCTTTCCCAGTCTTTGGTTTGGAGTCGCAGCTGCACTACCTCACCGCCGCGTTGAGGCCGTTCGCGAATGATATTCTCGGAACCGCGGAACCTTTTCGCGGTTGGCAAAATTATCTCGAAGCTCCTTTGACTTATTGCGGGCTGCTTTGCCTGATCCTTCTTCCGCAGGTATTTGTCGGAACGCCACGGCGGCTCCAACTAATCTTCGGCTTGTTCCTAACCGGAGTCCTACTCACGACCATATTCCCGTGGTTCAGACACCTTTTCTGGCTCTTCCAAGGCGACTATTACCGCGCGCTTTCGCTCTTCTCGATTCTTGGAATCGTTACGCTCAGCGCGATCGCTTTTTCCCGCTATCTCGAAGGTCGCTCTTTAAACCTTTGGCTGCTCGCCGCGACGATGCTCGTTGTTGTGGGAACGCTCTATTTGCCTGTGGAAGAAATGCAGCGCCGCCTCGACCCGGCGTTGAAACTGCACGCTACACTCTTCCTGCTCTCCTACGCCGGCCTCCTCGCAATAGGTCAGCTCCTGAAACGGCGAAATCTGACAGGATGCCTTATTGTTGCCGTAACCGCTTTCGAGCTCGTCTTGTTCGATCACATCACCGTTTCGAATCGGAGCACGGTAAGCAAGCAGGAACTCAAGGCCCGCGTTGGCTACAACGACGAAACGGTAGACGCAATTCGCGACATCAAGGCGAGCGATAGCGGCAGCTTCTACCGTGTTACGAAAATCCGTCCCTCCAGCCTCGGTGTCTTACCCAGTCTGAATGACGCGATGATTTTCGGCTACTACGGCACTCCCTACTACAGCTCGTTCAACAACATCAACTACATTAACTTCTTGATCGCGGTAGATGCGATCCCGCCCAACTCGGAAATCGAAACGCGCTACTCTATCGGGTTGCTGAATGATCCTATTCTGTCTCTCTTCGCGGGTGAAAAGTATGCGCTGGTAGAGAATCCCGTGTTCTTGCAAAGGACCCGGCACTACGAATTCGTAAAGCAGTACGGCAAGGACTACCTCTTTCGTAACGCTGCGTTCCTTCCCCTCGGCCTGACTTTCGATCGCTACATTCCAGAAGATGTTTTTCTCAAGCTCCCTGTTCGCGAAAAACCCCACGTCCTCTTGCGGGCTGTCGTTCTTTCCTCCGCAAGCGAGGCGGAGAAGGTCGGACTCTCGCCCGTAGTTTTGCCGGATCTTGAGCAGGAAATAAGGAACTCTTCCCTGACCGATGTAGCCGCGGCGCGTCGCAAGAGCGCTCTCGACCTTACCTCGTTTGGCCAGACGCGGATCGAAGGCAAGGTAGCGCTGGAACAGAAGGCCGTGCTCGTAGTTCAAACACCTTTTGATCGCGGCTGGGAGGCATTTCAGGATGGGCGACCCACCTCGACCATGAAGGTGGATATCGGATTACTCGGCGTCGCCCTGGATGCGGGAGAACATAAGGTGGAACTGCATTACCAGACTCCCTTCCTCGTGCTCGGTGCGGGCATTAGTCTCGGCTCGCTGCTCCTTCTCGCCTTGTGCGTTTGGCGATGGCCGCGGCTTAGGTTGGCAACTCAATTATCGTCAGACTCGCGCGCCGCCGCCTGAGCTGCGGCGTTGGCAACCTGTTCGTGCAGAGCTTTCCGCGCGGCCCGCGTTTGCGCCCGCACCAGGAGCAGGTCGAAGAGGGCCAGCAACAAGACCAACACCGTCTCCCACGCGCACGCCAGCCAATACAAAATGAAGCGCGCGGGATGTTCGTGCGGGTCCAGCCACGGCCGCAAGACCGTGAGTCCCGCGACCAGGAAAATGAGGGCGACGGCCAGGCAGATCGCCATCGTTTTCCGGCGCAAACGTTGGTCGCGCAAGATTCCCCGCGTGGCGTGAATCGCGAACGGCGCCACCCGCAACCTCTTGTCCGGCGATGGCGGTTCCATAGCCTAACGACTAGATCAGCAGCAGCGTCGGGTTCTCGAGCAAGTGCCGGACCTCTTTCAGGTATTCCGCGCCCAGCGCGCCGTCGATCACGCGATGATCGCAGCTCATGCCGATGCTCATGCGCTGGCCGGGAACGACTTGATCGCAGTCATCGATCACCGCCTTCTTCACGATCGCGCCGATCGACAAAATGAAACCCTGCGGCGGATTGATGATCGCGGAGAAATTGTCGATTCCGTAGCTGCCGAGATTTGAAACCGTAAACGTCCCGCCCTGGAACTCCTCAGGCTTCATTCGCTTGTGGCGCGCGCGATGCGCGAGATCCTTCACCGCTTCGCTGATTTCGCGGAGCGACTTGCCCTGGGCCGCGCGAATGACCGGCGTGACCAGGCCATCCTCGATCGCGACAGCGATGGCGAGATTGACGTCGTTGTATTGCACGATCGCGTCGCCATCGAAAGAAGCGTTCGCTTTGGGAACCTTAACCGCAGCGGCGACCGAGGCTTTCAGGACAAAGTCGTTCACCGTGATTTTGGAAGTGTCGCTGTTTTCGCCGGCCGATTTCAATTCGGCCCGCGCGCTCATCAACGGGCCGGCATCGATCTCGATATTCAAATAGAAGTGCGGCACCGGCGCCTTGCTCGCGACCAGACGTTCGGCGATCACCTTGCGCATGCCGCTCAAAGCAATGCGCGAACCTTCTCCGGCTGGAATCCGTGGAGCGGCCGATTGCTGGGGCGCGCCTTTCGATTTCGCCGCCGCGCGCACATCCGTCTCGGTCACGCGGCCCTCCGGGCCGCTGCCTTTGACGGATGAAATATCGACGCCAAGCTCAGCGGCAATCCGACGCGCGAGCGGCGAAGCTTTCACCCGCGCCTCACCGTCCGCCGGCGCTTTTTCTTCTGGTTTCGGGGGCGCAGGTTTTTTCGGCTCGACTGACTTGGTTTCTTTTTTGCTTTCCTGCGGCGGCGCCGTCTCGGCTTCTTTTTCTTTTGGCGGTGCGGATTTCTCCGTTTCAGTCTGCGCCTTCTTTTCTTCTTTGGCTTCCGGCTTTGGCTTCGCTTCCTTCTTCTCCTCCTTCGCTTCAGCCGGAGCGGCTTCGCCCTCGCCGCCGATGAATGCGATCTTCTCGCCAACGTTCACCTTACCGCCTTCTTCGACGTAAATTTCCGTAAGAGTTCCGTCTTCGGGCGATTCCCATTCCATCGTCGCCTTGTCGGT
>QHBM01000028.1 GCA_003244145.1 Chthoniobacterales bacterium | reverse complement strand
GCGCTGGCGCCGACCCTCGGCTGGCTTTTTCTCGGCCGCGTCATTTCCGGGATCACCGCCGCCAGCATCACCACCGGCACCGCTTATGTCTCCGACGTCGTGGCGCCCGAAAAACGCGCGCAAGCGTTCGGCATGATCGGCGCGGCTTTCGGCGTCGGCTTTGTTCTGGGGCCGGCGCTCGGCGGTTTGCTCGGGAACTCCGATCCGCGTTTGCCTTTTTGGGTCGCAGGCGGCTTGAGCCTCGCCAATGCGCTCTACGGATATTTTGTTTTGCCGGAATCTTTGCCGCCGGCGAAACGCAGGCCGTTCACCATGCGACGCGCGAACCCGATCGGTTCGCTCGCGCTCTTGCGTTCGCATCCGGAATTGTTCCGGCTCGCGACGATCCAATTCATCGGCTACATCGCGCACGAAGTTTTCAACGTCTGGGCGCTCTACACCATTTTTCGCTACGGTTGGAAGGAAGGAACGATCGGGCTTTCGCTCGCGCTCGTGGGCATTTGTTCCATCATCATTTCCACCGGACTGGTCCAACCGATGGTCTCGCGCTTCGGCGAACGGCGGACGCTGTACATCGGGCAATTCTTCGCCGCGGTCGGGATGACGATGGCGGGCCTCGCGCAAACGGGAGCGTTCTTTTTCTGGTCGATCCCGGTGATGATGTTGTGGACGATCTCCACCCCGGCGGCGCAGGGAATGATGACGCGCCGGGTCAGCGAATCGGAGCAAGGCGAATTGCAGGGCGCGATCAGCAGCTTGTGCAGCCTGGCCTGGATCATCGGCCCGGGATTATTCACGTTCACGTTCGCGTATTTCATCGACCAGAGACACAGCTGGAATTTTCCCGGCGCGCCGTGGTATCTCGGCGCGTTCTTGCTTTTTGGGGCGATGGCTCTCGCCACCCGAATCCCGCGCCTGCCGCCGCATGCCAACACGGTCGAGTCTCCGGCGGTGGTCGAGTCCCTGGAACGCGACGCCAGATCATCTTTGTAGCCGCGCGAACGGTAACGTTCACCGCTTTGGCGTTGCGGCAGGAGAGTTGCTCCAGAACGGACGCTTGAATCCGATCCGCCTTTGGGTAACTAACAAATTCTTAACGTGGTAAAAAAAGCCGTTCTCCTTATTCTGCTGATCGGTCTGAGCGGAAGAATTCCCGCGCGCGCGGATGAGGAGACCCGTCAGGTGCAGGAAGAGCTGCGCAAACGTCATCTCTTTTTTCGCGACATCGATGGCCGGCCGAGTCCCGAATACGCCGTGGCCCTGAAACGTTACCAGCAACGCCAGGGTTTCGCGGCTACGGGCGTGGCCGATGAAGTTACTCTCTATTCGCTCGGGATCGGCGAACCCGCGCCGCCCGCAGAAGGCGCACCGAATCTTCCCGATGTGCCGGTCCTAAAAAGCGACGCCGCCTTGCGCGAACTTCGGCCCGCGCCTGCTCCAGTGCCGACCAAAGAGACCAATGCGCGTGATGCGACGAAAGCGGAGATCCGGGCTTTTCTCCGCCACTATTTCGATGCCTGCCAAACGGCAAGCTCTCAGGCCGAACTCGCCTTTTACGCGGACCGCGTCGAGTACTTCGATCACGGCGCGGTCGACAAGCCGTACATCCAAAACGAGCTCGCGGTTTACGATCAACGCTGGCCGAGCCGGAAATATTCGATGGGCGATTCGTTGCGCGTGGTGAAAGTCGGCAACAATACTCTCGTCAAAGTTCGCGTTGGGTTCGAGGTCGCGAATTCGGCGCACGGCCGAAAAGCCTGGGGCAGAACGGATGACACTTTCGCTCTGGCCAAGCGCGGCAATTCCCTGGAAATCGTCTCGATCAAGGAAGCGCGCGTCCGGCGTCCCTCGCGTCACCGGCGGCGTCCGCCGAATTTTCCGGCAGCAGTCGGACGCACCATGCACAAAGTTTTTCGCAACGTTTTCCATTAGCGCGGTCGTGCGAACACAATTCAGGATCCGGCATCGCTTCTCCACGTCCCTGTTTTTTATTGCGCTGGCAACAATAGTGGTCGTGGGAACGGCTTCTTCCGTCGCGCGGGCCGCGCAAAAATACACCTGCCCGATGCATCCCGAAGTGGTGATGGATCAGCCGGGCAAATGCTCGAAGTGCGGGATGACACTCGTGCCGGTCAAAGGCGAAGAAAAACGTCCAACGCCCAACGTCCAACGTCCAATGTCCAACGAGCAGGAGAAAACTTCGCGCCACGATCACCACGATATCGTCGAACATGAAGCGCAGAAGTTGAAGTCGGAGAAGCGCGACGAGATGCACGACATGCGGTCGCACGAGATGTCGATGCATTCGTCGGTGAATGTGGCCGAGCCGATGAGCCGCGAGAGCTCGGGGTCGAGTTGGGTGCCGGATTCGACTCCGATGTACGGAAAGATGATCATGTTCGGCGACGACATGCTGATGTTGCACGGCGCGATTTTCCCTCGTTATGTCAACGCGAATACCCGGCGCGGCGACGATCGCATCGATGCGCCGAACTGGTTCATGGCGATGTATTCGCATCCCATCGGCGAGAACGCGCAGCTCGGATTTCGCGGAATGATGAGCCTGGATCTGCTCACGGAACGCGGGCGGGGTTATCCGCTTCTCTTTCAAACCGGCGAAACCTGGAACGGCGTCGCGCTGCATGACCGGCAACATCCGCACGATTTGGTCGATGAAATATCGGTCAGCTATTCGCAAAAATTCGGTCCCGATTTTTCCGCTTACTTATATGTCGGTTATCCCGGCGAACCAGCGCTCGGCCCGCCGGCTTTCATGCATCGGCTTTCCGCGATGGATGATCCGGACGCGCCGCTCAGCCATCATTGGCAGGATTCGACCCATGTGACCTTCGGCGTCGTCACGCTCGGCGCAGTCTGGCGCGACTTGAAATTCGAGGGCTCCACTTTCAAGGGTCGCGAGCCGGATGAGGTCCGTTACGATTTCGATAAACCGAAACTGGATTCATTCAGCGGCCGCATCTCTTGGAACCCGACTGAAAATCTGGCGTTGCAAATTTCGCATGGCTACATGCACAGCCCGGAAGAATTGGAGCCAGCAGCGAACCGGCACCGAACCACGGCCTCGCTCATATATAATATGCCGCTCGGCCACGACGCGAATTGGTCGAACTCGTTTGTCTGGGGGCAGAACCGCGACAGCGGGTCCAGCAAGACGCAATCGTTTCTAGTCGAAACGAATTATCAGCGCGGACGCGATACGTTTTATGGACGCTTCGAGCATGTGGAGAAACCGGGCCAAGAATTGGTCCTCGATGAGGTCGACCACGCGCGCATCTTCCCGATCAACGCTTACACGATCGGATACGTGCGCGATCTTTCGCACGGAAAGGGAATCGACGTGGGGCTGGGAGCGCAGTTCACCATCAACGACGTGCCGGACCGGCTCGATCGATATTACGGCGACGGCGTGCCCTACTCGTTCCAGGTTTTCCTGCGCGTTCGGCCATCGCTCATGGGCGGCCACGAAATGGCGAAAAACGAGATGTCGCCTAACGAGAAGTAGGTCAGGCGCGCTATTTGGTTCTGGGGAACGCAGGCTGCCAGCCTGCACGTCTCGGCAGCCTGCCGAGACGCCCTTTGTTGTGCTTCACATGCGGCCAGCGTCAGTGTAGCCGGCAAGCTGGCAGCCTGCGCTCCCCAAAATCGGGGGAGACCCGCACGCAGAACCCAACCAAAGCTTGTGGCGCTTCCTGCTTCCGCTAAAAAGGACAGCGCATGAAATCTCGATCTCATCTGCATCTCTTACTTTTCGCTTTTCTAATTCTCGCCCCGGCCTTCGCCTCCAGCGCCACCGCCGAAAAACGCAACATCACGGAGAAGGACCTCTTCAATTTCGTCTGGATTGGCGACGTCCGGGTCTCGCCGGATGGCGCGCGGGTCGCGTTCGTCCGGGTGACGGTGAATGAAAAAAAGGAGGGCTATAACACTTCGATCTGGCTCGTTCCGACCGCGGCCAACGAAGCTCCGCATCGGCTCACCACCGGCGACCGCGATTCGTCGCCTCGCTGGTCGCCCGATGGAAAATATCTCGTCTTCACCCGTAACACCGAGAAGGACGGAAAACCGGAACCGTCTCAGCTTTTCATGCTCTCGATGGCGGGCGGCGACGCTTTCCCCTTCACCAGTTTGCCGAAAGGGGCGGGCGATCCGAAATGGTCGCCGGACGGAAAGCTGATCCTCTTCACGAGCTCGAGCAATCCGGAGGACCTGGAAAAGCAGGAAAAGAAAAAGCGCAAAGAAGAAGAACAAAAGCGAGCGGCGGCGACGCAGGAAAAACCGAAGGCCCCGGATGATAAAACCAAGCCAGCCGAGCCGGAGTCCGAACGCGAGAGCGACATCCATGTGATCACGCGCGCGGTCTACCGCTCGAATGACGAAGGCTATCTCGATTTCAAACGGCCCCAGCATTTATGGCTCGTGCAGGCGCCGCACAGCCCAGACGAAAAAGTGGAGCCGAAACAACTGACCAAAGGCCGGTTCGATGAAGACAGCGCGATTTGGTCGAAGGACGGCGCGCTGATCTATTTCACGACGCTCCACAGCGATGAGCCCTATTACGACTTGGGCAAGACCGAACTTTATTCCATCGCAGCAACCGGTGGTGAGCCGACCAGAATCACGACCATCGATATGGACCTCGGCGCGATGGCGCTGAGTCCCGATGGAAAACAAATCGCGTTCACGGCTTCGGTCGAGCAGCCGGTCAATTCCTACACCCAGCCCGATCTTTGGGTGCTCGATCTCGCGACCGACGCGAAGCCGCGCAATCTCACCGCCAAGTTCGACTGGGACATCGGCAGCAGCGTCTTCGGCGACAACGCATCACCGCGCGGAAGCGGCGGCAACCTTCCGATCTGGACCGCGGACGGCAAAGGGATCGTGGAAAATTTCGCGAAGGAAGGGCAAACTAACCTGGGTGTGTTCGATGTGGCCACAGGCGAGCTCACCAATGAAATCACGAAAGGAAATCAGGCGGTCCCGCGTTTTCGCGGCGCACCGGACGCCTCAAAGCTGGTCTATCTGCTCTCGACTCCGACCCGCATCGGCGACCTCTTCTGGCTGGATCGCGGCAGCGGCGAGGCGAGACAATTGACCCACAGCAACGACGAGCTGTTCGGTCAGCTCAACCTGACGGAGCCGGAAGAAATCCGCTACAAAAGCTTCGATGGAAAAAGCATCCAAGCCTGGCTCCAGAAACCGCCGGGATTCGATCCGGCCAAAAAATATCCGCTCATCCTGAACATCCACGGCGGACCGCACACCGCTTACGGATTTGTTTTCTCGCACGAGTTCCAATGGATGGCGGCGAAGGGCTACGTCGTGCTTTATCCGAACCCGCGCGGGAGCACGAGCTACGGCCAGGAATTCGGCAACGTGATTCAATACCATTATCCGGGCGACGATTTTAAGGACCTGATGCTCGGCGTGGATGAAACGACCAAACGCGGTTTTATCGACGCGAAAAAACTCGGCGTCACCGGCGGAAGCGGCGGCGGGTTGTTGACCAACTGGGTGGCCGGGCATACCGATCGGTTCGCGGCCGCGGTTTCGCAGCGCGACATCGCAAGCTGGATTGATTGGTGGTACACGGCCGATTTCACTCTCTTCCAACCGCGATGGTTCAAAGGGCCGCCCTTTCAAGAAGGGGAAGATTTCAAGGCCCGTTCGCCCATCACGTATATCAAGGATGTGAAGACGCCGATGATGTTCATCCTCGGCGAAACCGATTCGCGCACGCCGCCGGGCGCGGGTGGCGAGCAAATGTTTCGGGCGTTGAAGTTCCGGAAAATTCCGACGGTGATGGTGAAATTCCCGAACGAGACGCACGAGCTTTCGCGCTCGGGCCAGCCGTGGCATCGGATCGAGCGCCTGCAACACATCTTGGGTTGGTTCGACAAATGGCTGACGGGCGCGGCGAAGCCGGAGTATGACGTCGCGCCGGGCGGAGAAGCGCCGATCAAGCCGAGCGCAAAACCGAAACCATCTCCGTAACGGCGTTTGCGTCCCGGGGACGAAAAGGAGAGTTGGCTTGTCCAACTTCCGGAGCAATGCACAATACGGCGATGAGAGTTCGCCCGCCCAACTACACCGACATCGAACGCATCATCGAGTTCGACTTCGTCCGGGCGACCGAGGCCGCGGCGCTCAACTCACTCCAATGGCTCGGCCGCGGCGAGAAAGAAAAAGCGGACGCGGCCGCGTGCGACGCGCTTCGCGGCATGTTCGATCTCATGAACATTTGCGGCGAAGTCGTCATCGGTGAAGGAATCAAGGACGACGCGCCCGGGATTTTCAAAGGCGAGCAACTCGGGACCTGGCTCCCCGGTTCACCGCAGTTCGACATCGCGCTCGATCCGATCGATGGCACCACCAATATTTCTAAAGGCGCGCCGAACTCGATTAGTTGCATCGCGGCGGCCAGCCCCGAGCAGGGTGTGAAAGTCGCGCTCCGCGACATACCCTCCTTCTATATGATGAAGCTCTCCTACGGGCCCCAGGTTCTCCGCCACATGCAGATCACCGGGATCGACATGATCAAGCTCGAGAGCCCGATCGAAGAAACGCTTCTCGTGGTGGCGCAGGCGTTAAATAAGCGCGTGCAGGATGTGGTGGTGATGATGCTCGA
This sequence comes from Chthoniobacterales bacterium, assembly GCA_003244145.1. Classification (GTDB taxonomy): domain Bacteria; phylum Verrucomicrobiota; class Verrucomicrobiia; order Chthoniobacterales; family UBA10450; genus AV80. Next base: position 41,725 of record QHBM01000028.1, on the reverse strand, counting down.
CCGGCCGCGCCACAAGGAGATCGTGGCCGAGATTCGCAAGGTTGGTGCGTCGCTTCGCATGATCAGCGATGGAGACATCGCGGCGGCCATGGCGCCGGCCATTCCCGAGAGCGGCGTGGATGTTTATCTCGGGATCGGCGGTTCGCCCGAAGCGGTCCTGGCAGCGGCCGGCATCAAATGCCTCGGCGGCGACATGCAATGCGTGATGTGGACGCACGACGAGAAGGAGCGCAAGAGTCTCATCGCCGAAGGCCACGAAGCCGATCTCGGCCGCGTTTTTTTTGCCGACGATCTCGCTAACGGAAAGAACATTATCTTTTGCGCCACGGGCATCAGCGACAGCGCGATGTTGCGCGGGGTGAAATCGCAGGGCGCGACCGCCACCACCTATTCGATCCTGATGCGGGCCAAGAGCCGGACGGTGCGCTTCATTCGTGCATCGCACGATCTTCAAAACAAAACGATCCGGTTGCGCTCGGACAATCGCGAACACAAGATCTGATCGAACATTCCCTCGACATCCCGGAGTTCGTCTGGTCAAATCGAAAAAACTTCGCTTATGAGACAAGTATCTAAAACCGAACTGTCGCCAGACAATGGCTGTATCGTCGACACGAAATGGAAGGTCGGACCCCTGAGTTATCACTCGTGCGCGAGTGAGATCGGGACGGAACACCCAGTCCATGACGCCCCCATGCCGGAGATCGTAGTTTACGATCACGTTGGATTCAAAGGCGCCTACGCGCGCACCAACCTGAGCTTCCATTTTCTCGGCGACTTCTGGAACGATCGCATCAGCTCCCTCATCATCGTGAGCGGGGTCTGGCGTTTTTATCGCGACGAATATTACAAGGGCGACTCATGGGACCTCGGCCCCGGTTTCTACGAGTGCTTCTTCAAGGACAAAGGGCCGGACGACGTCGTCAGTTCCTTTCAGGCCATCAAGCTAACTTAAGGCGAAGCGCTCCTGGAGATGAAGACGCGGATCGGCGCCACGGCGATCTTGCTCTCAATGGCGGCCGCTTCGCTGGCCGCAGAATCGCCGGGCGTATCGCGCGCGGCGCAGGTCGATGGCGCGAAGGTCCACTACACGGATCACGGCGCCGGCGAAAACGCGCTGCTCTTCGTGCACGGCTGGAGCGGTGACGAAACTTTCTGGGCGGCGCAAGCCTACGTTCTCGGGCGCAAGTTGCACGTCATCACGATCGATCTGCCCGGGCACGGCCAGAGCGACAAACCGCAGATCCGCTACACGATGGACCTCTACGCGCGCGCGATCGACGCGGTGTTGCAGGACGCAAAAGTGAAATCGGCCACGCTTATCGGCCACAGCAACGGGACGCCGGTCATCCGGCAGTTTTACCGGAAGTTTCCCGAAAAAACTCGCGCGCTTGTTATAGTCGATGGTCCGTTGCGGCCTTTCGCGGACAAGGCGGCGACGGAAAAATTCGTCGCACCACTACGCGGGTCTAACTACGAACGGACGGCGGGAGGGTTCATCGATGAAATGGTCAGCCCGATCAAGGACGCGGCGCTCCGCGACAAGATCAAGAGCGCGATGCTGCGCACGCCGCAGTTTGTGGCGGTGAGTGAGTTCGAGGCGACGCTCGACCCCGAGATTTGGCGGCCGGACAAAATTACGGTGCCCGTCCTGATGATCCTGGCGAAGCAACCGGCGTGGACGGCCGAGTACGAGCAATTCGCGCGCGGACTCGTTCCCGATCTCGATTACCAAACATGGGACGGTGTCAGCCATTTCCTCATGATGGAACAGCCCGAAAAATTTAACGCCGCCGTCCTGGACTTTCTAAAGCTGCACAGACTGGCGAACTGATCAGACCGCGTTTTGCGCGAGCTCGAAAACGGTTTGAGCGCATCCCCACGAGAGAGTGAAACCGGCGCCGCCGTGGCCGTAGTTGTGGATGACGACGCGACCGCCGCGCAATTTTTCCATGGCGACACGCACGCCACCTTTGCGGGAGGGGCGCAGGCCAACGTGTTCCGCCAGGATCGCTGGCGCCGCAAAACCCAGGACGCGCTGGCATTCGGTCACGATCCGCGCCGTGGCGTCTGAATCGGCGGCGCGATCATCGCTCACGTCATTAGTTCCACCGAGAACGCAATCGCGTGAGCGCGGGATCGCGTACATGAGCGGCGGATCGTCGCAGACCACCGCGTAAGGGAGATCGAATTTGGCCACGATCGCGACCTGGCCGCGATGTGGTTCTATCGCGGGATCGGGCACCAGACGCTGGGCGCCGATTCCAGAACAGTTGACCACGAGATCGAAGCGATCTTCGATCTCCTCCAGATTTTCAAAGTGAAGTCCGTCCTGGATGGAGACGCCCGCGTCGATTGCGCGGGTCTGCAAGTAGTCCAGATATTTGTTCGTCTCGATGAGCGGAACGCGGATGGAAAAACCGCTTACGAATGCCGCTGGGATTTCGCGGCCAGCTAACACGCGCGGCGCAAAAGCTTGCGCCCAATTCGGAGGCGCAATCGGGCCGACTCGAGAAAAGGTGCGCATCTCCACCATGGAAACGCCCGTGCTCGGATCGCGCGCGAGTTCCTGGAATCGCCCATAAGCAATCAGCGCCCAGGGAATCACCGCTTCTGCCGGCTCGACGTCGTAGGGAAACCAAATGGCGGCGGCCGCGGCGGAATCGGTCCGATCGCCGATTTGCTCCGCCAAAATCGAAGTCGTGAAGCCGTGTTCGGCTAGGAGAACCGCGCAGGTCAATCCCGAAACCCCGGCGCCGACAACAGCGACGCGAGCTTTCGTGTTCACAGCGATAGGATGGCGAGGAGCCGGCTTGTCGCCATCAGTATCGCTTTTTCTCGAAATCATCGCGCGCCGGGAATAAACCAAAGCGATGGATTGGCCCCTGCGTTTTGCCCGCGAAGAGGACATCGCGGCATTGGAGAGATTGATCGACCGCTCCGTGCGCGAATTGCAATCGGCCTTCTATTCCACCGCGCAAATGGAGGGCGCACTCGGTTCCGTTTTCGGAGTCGTCCGGCAGTTGATTCGCGACCAGACCTATTTCGCGGCCGGGCGCGACCAAGCCATTATCGCGTGCGGCGGCTGGAGTAAACGCGAGTCGCTCTTCGGCAGCGACGCGGCGCGGGTGAAGGAGGATGACCTGCTCGACCCGCAAACCAGCCCGGCTCGTATTCGCGCTTTTTTTGTGGACCCCAGCATGCGCGCCGCGGCTTGGGGCGCACCATTCTGGTCGCGTGCGAAAATGCGATTCGCGCGGCGCGGTTCCGGACGATCGAACTGCTGGCAACGCTGCCGGGGGTGGCGTTCTATCACGCCTTCGGATACAAGACCGGTGAGCGCTACGAAGTTCCGCTCGCGAATGGCTTAAGCTTGCCTGTTGTGAAAATGACCAAGACTCTAGCGACCTCTCATGAATAAGCGGTGGATCCTTTACAGCATTATCGCGGCGCTCGTGCTCACGGTGCTGGGTCTTTTCTTTTTCGATCAACCGATCGCGGCCTTTGTGCAGAGAGCGGGCGGGCGGGAATCTGCCTTCCTGAATAACGCCACAACCTTCTTGGAGTGGGTCTCCGGTTTCCCGATCGCGAGATATTTTCTTACCTACGTGTTGCTGGGGATGGGCGCGATTTTGTTCGCGTGGAAATCCGCCCGCGCCGCGGCCTGGATGCTGTTGTTTATCGGCAGCGCGCAGTTCGTTACCCGCCTGACGGTCGCAATCCTGAAAGAGGTCTTTCATCGCTTGCGCCCGTTTGAAGTGATTGCAGCAGGTAACTGGGATTGGAAATTTTTCGGGGACCATGGCAGCTCCTTTCCTTCGGGCCACAGCGCGCATTTCTGGGGCCTCTTTTTCCCGCTCGCGTTTCTCTTTCCCCGCTACCGGGTTCCATTCCTGATCATTCCCCTCTTCATTGCCGTCGCCCGAGTCGGCGTTAACGATCACTGGTGCAGCGATGTCATTTGCTCAATCGCGATCGCTGCACTCGTCACCCTCTTGTTCATCTGGCTCTTCCGAATGAAACCGGCGCAAGGCGCCAAAGCCTCCGGATATTGAATGTATATTCCCGCGGCCAATCGGATCGACGACCGAAAGCGGATCAATCCGTTCATCCACGAGCATGGCTTTGCCACGGTCGTTACCGATCATGGCGGCAAGTTGTGGGCGAGTCATTTGCCGGTGCTGTTCGACGAAGCCAGCGAAGGCCACGGTGTCTTGCGTAGCCACATGGCGCGGGCGAACGAGCAATGGCACCACTTCCAACCGGGGCAGGAAGTGCTCTGCATTTTCCACGGCCCGCACTCCTACATCAGCCCCTCTTCTTATGTATTGCAGGAGACGGTCCCGACCTGGAACTATGCGGCCGTGTACGCCTATGGAACGGCGAAAGTCGTCGAGGACCGGGCTGTTCTTCGTAGAATCGTCGATGACACGACCATGAAGTATGAATCGAACCGCGCAGTTCCATGGAAAATAACTCTACCCGCGGGCGCGATCGCGGCGATGCTGAAGGCCATCGTGGGCTTTACCATTGAGATCACGAGAGTTGAAGCGAAGTTTAAGCTCGGCCAGAACAAGTCTCAGGCCGATCAGAACGGAATGCTCCGCGATCTCCAGGCTTCGCCGCATTTGGGTAGCCAGGATTTGGCTAAGTTTATCTTGGCGCAACGAACACTCGCCCACTCGCAGCCGTGAGAACTCTGGTGAATATTTTCCCGCTAAAGTTGAAGCTACGAAAAATGATTATGGTCCGCACGTTATCCGCGATCACCGTTGCGATGTCCCTGTCCACACTGAGTGCGGTCGCACAGAAATCGAAGGCGACCGCTCCCGATTACTTTCCATTACGGGTGGGTGACTCGTGGACTTATCGCAATACAAGTGACGGCTCCCAATACAGCTTGAAAGTCGTCAGCGAAGAGAAGCAGGCTGACGGCAGCGTCCGGTATCACGTGGAGAAACTGGCCGGCGTGAAAATCCTGACATGGTTCTCAAAGGTGAGCGGCTGGGTCCTAATGCACCTGGAAAGTTATCCGGAGCACGAGGGATTGCAGGCGGCATACGAACCGGCAAGGCAGTATCTGAAGAACCCCCTAGTGACTGGCTCGAACTGGACATGGAAAGGAAAGGACCAGACTCAAACGGACATCGAAGAGACTAATAAGGTCTTCGGTTTTGAGAAGGTAACCGTTCCCGCAGGCAAGTTTCGGGCGATTAAGGTTGTAAGTCAGGTTGGTGGAGGCGTCCAGATGACCAAGACCTACTGGTATGCGGAGGGCGTCGGCCTGATCAAGTCCACGACTGAAGGCAGAGGGATAACTTACGGCTCGGAACTGGCGGCCTATAGTTTCAAGAAGAAGTGACAAATCCATGATTGCTATTTCCTACCGTCGCCAGGATTCCAGCCCCGTAGCCGGCCGGCTCTACGATCGCCTCCAGGCGGAGTTCGGCAAAGGCACCGTCTTCATGGATTTCGATTCCATCCCGTACGGCGTTGATTTTCGCGAACACATTAAGACGACGCTGCAACGCGCCAAGGTCGTGGTTGCGATCATCGGACCGGAGTGGACGGGCGGGCGGGATACATCTAACCGCCGGATCGATGACCCAACGGATTTCGTCCGATTAGAGATAGCCAGCGCGCTCGAGAACGGCATTCCGATCATACCAGTCCTGATCAACAACACGCCGATGCCGGAGGCCAAGGCGCTGCCGGCAGAACTGGAAGGACTCGCTTTTCGCAACGGCCTAGCGCTCGACACCGGCATCGATTTCCATCACCATGCGGACCGGCTCATCGCCGGAATCCACCGGGTAGTCGATCCGCCAACTCCCCCAGCTCTTCCAGTTACCGCGTCCGCCCCACCGAAGGCGGCGGCGGCGAGCAAAGGGAAATTTCCCATGGTTGCCGCGTTGGCAGCGCTGGTCATGATCGCTGGCATTGCCGCCTGGTATTTTTCCAATCGCGTGCCGAACAAGTCCGTAACGCGCCAGGAGACGGTGGAACCAGCGCGGAAAGTAGAACCTGCGGCGGCGCCAAGCATTAAGGCGGAACCGAGCGCGAACAGTCAGGCAGCAGTTTCACCAACCGTCGCCGCAACGCCAACCGCCACGGCCACAGCAAGCATGGCGGTAGCCGAGAGCGATAGCGCGAAGAAGCTAACGCCTTCTCCTCCAGCCGTGGCTCCCACCCCCGACGCTCGCGACTCGGAGTCGAGCAGTAATACCGTTCGCGAACATACCTTTACTGGAAAAATAGGAAAGAAAGAAGCCACCTTTCTTCTCCGTTTTGAACCGGGAGGTCGCGTCAGCGGCACCTATTCGCAAGGAGGTTCCACCTATCGCCTCGAGGGCCGTCACCCGAAGGGCAAGCTACTGCTCGACGAGTACACAGGCGAGCGTCTTACTGCACACATCGAAGTCGCGCTCGTCGAGTCGACGGATCTTATTCGCTGGGAGGGCACGATGCGCAATACGCCTCCGGACAATCGCGTTTTTCCCATCTTCTTCGAACGTTCGTCCTTGAGCGCCCCGACGCCGGCCGTTGCTGCCACCCCAACCGACCCGAGTGGTAGTTTCGGAGACTATGCCTACAGCGGCCGAGTCGGCCCGTATGAAGCTACCTTCCAATTGAAGTTCGAACCGAGCGGTCGCGTCAGCGGCACTTACTCCCTGGCGACGAACAAGAATCTTGTCCTGCGCCTCGAAGGACGTAACCCCAAGGGCAGGTTATTCCTCGACGAGTATACGCGCGACAAGCTTACGGCCCGGATAGAGCTCTCACTTATTGACTCAACCAGCGACATCAAGTGGGAAGGGACGATGTACAATACCCCGCCGGACAATCGCGTGTTTCCCGTGTCGTTTTCTCGACCCAGGAAATAACGCGCCGGCCTATATGCGGCGTTCGGCTCGACTGAGTTTCGCCCTACCGATTAGTAGCGGTAATGTTCCGACTTGTAAGGGCCTTCAATCGGCACGCCGAGGTATTCGGCCTGCTTCTCGGTCAGCTTGGTTAGCTTAACGCCGATCTTCTCTAAATGGAGGCGCGCCACTTCTTCGTCGAGCGCCTTCGATAGGACATAGACTCCTACTTTGTAGTTATCCTTGTTCTTCCAGAGATCGAGTTGCGCGAGCACCTGGTTCGAGAAGGAGTTGGACATGACAAAGCTCGGGTGACCCGTGGCGCAACCGAGATTAACGAGCCGGCCTTCCGCCAGCATGAAGATCTCGTGACCATCAGGAAAGGTATACTTATCGACCTGCGGTTTGATGTTCGTGCGCTTGATGTCCTGGCGCTTGTTCAGCGGGTCGACCTGAATCTCGTTATCGAAATGGCCGATGTTGCAGACGATCGCCTGGTCTTTCATTCGCTCCATGTGGGCGAGCGTGATGATGTCGACGTTGCCGGTGGTGCTGACGTAAATGTCACCGCGGCCGAGCGTATCCTCGATGGTGGTGACTTCGTAACCTTCCATCGCAGCCTGCAAGGCATTGATCGGATCGATCTCGGTGATGACAACGCGCGCGCCCTGACCGCGCAGCGATTGCGCGCAGCCTTTGCCGACATCGCCGTAACCGCAAATGACCGCGACTTTCCCGGCGATCATGACGTCGAGCGCGCGGTTAAGTCCATCGACCAACGAATGCCGGCAGCCGTAAAGGTTGTCGAACTTCGATTTGGTCACGGAATCGTTGACGTTGATCGCGGGAACGAGAAGCTGATTTAGCTGCTGCATCTTATACAGACGATGCACGCCGGTGGTCGTCTCTTCCGAAACGCCGCGCCAATCCTTTACCATCTCGTGCCAGCGATACGGGTTCTCGCGCTGCACTTCCAAAAGAAGGTCCTTGATGACCTGCTCTTCCTTGTTCGATGAAGCTGACTTCGCCCACTCGCCACCTTCTTCGAGTTCGTAGCCTTTGTGAATGAAGAGGGTCACGTCGCCACCATCATCGACCACGAGCTGCGGACCTTTTCCGCCCGGGAACGAAATCGCCTGGTTTGTGCACCACCAGTATTCCTCCAGGCTCTCACCCTTCCAGGCGAAGACCGGCACGCCGGTTTTGGCGATCGCCGCCGCGGCGTGATCTTGGGTCGAAAAAATATTGCAACTGCACCAGCGCACCTGCGCGCCGAGCGCCACCAGTGTTTCGATCAGGACCGCCGTCTGGATCGTCATGTGCAACGAACCCGTTACGCGCACACCCGCCAGCGGTTTACCAGGCGCGTATTTTTCGCGGATCGCCATCAGGCCCGGCATTTCCTTTTCCGCGATCGAAATTTCCTTGCGGCCCCAATCCGCCAGGGTGAGGTTGGCGACCTTGTAATCGTTAGTTTTGGTTTTGGTAACAGTCTCTGTGCTCATAATTTTTTGAATGCGTTTGTTACTTCGCTGCTTTTTTGAGTGCTGCGGCCTTGTCGGTTTTTTCCCAGGTAATGTCGGGATCGTCTTTGCCGAAGTGGCCATAGTTGGTGGTCTTGCTGTAAATGGGCCGGAGTAAATCGAGCTGCTGAATGATCTCGGCGGGCTTGAAGGAAAAGACCTGGTTAATCGCATGCTCGATCGATTCCTCGGCGACAGTGTTCGTGCCGAAAGTGTTGATGTTCATGCTGACCGGATCGGGATAACCGATGGCGTAGGCGAATTGAATCTCGCACCGCGTCGCGAGACCGGCCGCGACCACATTCTTCGCGACCCAGCGCCCCATGTAAGCGGCGCTGCGATCGACTTTGCTCGGGTCCTTGCCGGAAAAGGCGCCGCCGCCGTGCCGTCCCCAACCGCCATAGCTATCGACGATGATTTTTCGTCCGGTCAATCCCGTGTCGCCCTGTGGTCCGCCGATGACGAACCGGCCGGTCGGGTTCACAAGAAATCGAGTCGTGCCGTTTAGCATCGATTTCGGCAGCACTTTGCGGATGACCTTTTCGATGATGAACTTTTCGATTCCCTTGTGCTCGATGTCTTCGGTGTGCTGGGTCGAGATGACGACATTGGAAATGCCGACCGGCTTTCCGTTTTCGTAAATAACCGAGACCTGCGATTTCGCGTCGGGCCGGAGCCACTCGGCCTTGCCGCTCTTGCGGATCCGGGTCAGCTCACGTCCAAGCCGGTGCGCAAACATGATCGGCGCCGGCATCAATTCCGGCGTGTCATCACAGGCGAAACCGAACATCAAACCCTGGTCGCCCGCGCCTTGCTCGGAGGTCTGCTTGCCTTTCGCCTTCTTCGCGTCCACGCCCTGCGAGATGTCATGCGACTGATCGGTAATGACGGTGTTAACGAAAATTTTCTTGGCGTGAAAGACGTCGTCATCATGGACGTAACCAATGTCGCGGACGGTGTCGCGCACGATCCGATTGATCGGAATGACGTCCTCAAGGTGTTTGCCCTTCGGCAAATTCGGGATCGTGATCTCGCCGCCGACGATTACGACATTGCTTTTCGCGTAGGTCTCGCAGGCCACGCGACTCGTGCGGTCCTGCCGGAGGCACGCATCGAGCACGGCATCGGAAATGGTGTCGCAGACTTTATCCGGATGGCCTTCGCCCACGGATTCGGAAGCAAAAATAAAGCGTCGGAGCATGGAATGCAGTTAAGGGATGATGATTTCGGAGTGGCGCTACTGACCGCGCCGATCAGCCAACATATTGACCAATCATGATACGTCGATATATCGTGGAGGTGCAAAATGCCGTCAACCATTAATTTTCTGCGCCTCCTGGCCGATCCGACCCGGCTTCGTCTGCTCCTGTTGCTCGAAGAAGACGAACTCTCGGTGGCGGAGCTTCAGAAAATTCTCGGCATGGGGCAGTCCCGCATCTCGAGTCACCTCGCGCAATTGAAACGCGCCGGCGTGGTGGAAGATCGCCGGGCGGGCAAGAATGTTTATTACGGACTGACCGCGAAGGAGGAGCGAAACCCGGCGCGCTCGAAGGTGAGCGACTTGATCCGCGTCCTTGCCCGGGAAATGCCGGAGACAAAACGCGACCGCACCGCCTTGCAGCTCGCGCTGCGCAAACGGCGGGACAAGGCGCGCGAATATTTCGACGAGCTCGCGGGAAAGTTTGGGCGCAGTTATGTTCCGGGCCGTTCCTGGCAGGCGCTGGCCCACACTTTGATTTCGCTGCTGCCGGCGCTGACGGTCGCCGATCTCGGTGCCGGCGAAGCGACGCTCGCGCAACTGCTCGCCAAGACCGCGCGCAAAGTTATTGCGATCGATAACGCGCCAAAGATGGTCGAGTTCGGCTCGCAGCTCGCGAAACGCCATGGCTTCGCGAACCTCGAGTACCGTCTCGGCGACATCGAAGATCCGCCTATCGCCAAGGGAACCGTGGACCTGGCGATTCTGAGCCAGGCCCTGCATCACGCCATCCATCCCGAGCGCGCGATCGCAAGCGCGCAACGCATCCTGCGCGAAGGCGGGCGGATCGTGATCCTCGATTTGCTCAGCCACCGGTTCGAACGCGCCCGCGAATTGTACGCGGACCACTGGCTCGGTTTCAGCGAAGTGCAGCTCCATCAGTTTCTCGAAGCGGCGAGTTTCAGGAACATCGAAGTCACGGTGGTCTCGCGGGAAAAGCAGAGCCCGCATTTCCAGACGGTTTTCGCCACCGGGGTAAAGTAATCGGGCGAGCTGCGCCGGTGGCGAGATTAATCGCAACGTCGGCGGAAGAATCTTGTCTCACCTGCAGTGGACGTTTGTAATTGACGGGCATGGCTGGATTCTTCGAGGAGATTAAACGACGCAAAGTTTATCGCGCGGCCGTCGCCTACGTCGTCGTGGCCGGCGGCGTAATCCAGCTGGCTTCCGCGGTCTTCCCAGCGTGGGAACTGCCCGGCTGGGCTTTGCGGCTAGTCATCGTTTTGCTGCTGATCGGATTTCCTATCTCGCTGATCCTCGCCTGGGCGCTGGAGGTAACTCCAGAAGGCATTCGCACCACGCCGACCCCACCGACCGCGCCGCGGCGCAGGCGGAACGTGATCGCCTTGCTCGCCGCGGGCATCATAGTCTCCGCCGCCGCAGGATTCTTTCTGCTGCCGCGCGCTTCCGCAAAAAAACTCGAGAAGTCAATTGCCGTTCTGCCGTTCGAAAACTTTAGTGACGACAAGGAGAACGCGTTTTTTGCCGACGGCATCCAGGATGATATCCTGACGAACCTCTCCAAGATCGGCGACCTGAAGGTGATCTCGCGCACCTCGGTGATGCCCTATCGAGGCAAGGAGAAGAACGTGCGCGAAATAGGAAAAGCTCTCGGCGTTTCCACCATCCTGGAAGGGAGCGTGCGCAAGTTCGGCAATCGCGTCCGCGTCAATGTGCAGCTCATCAACGCGGTGAACGACGAGCACATTTGGGCCGAGGATTACGACCGCGATCTCACCGACGTCTTCGCGATCCAGACCGATCTCGCGCAGAAAATCGCGCGCGAATTGCAGGCCAAGCTTTCGCCGACGGAGAAAGCGCAGATGACGCGAAAACCGACGGAGAACGGAGAAGCCTATTTCGCCTTCGTCCAGGCGCACGCTTTGCACGCGGAAATGGAGGAAATCGAAAAATTGAAACAGGCCGAGCAGCTCTACGAGCGAGCGCTGCAGATGGATCCAAACTTCGCCCTCGCCGCCGCCGATCTCTCGCGGCTCGAAAGTTGGATCTATCACACGTTTGAGCCGGCGGCGACGGCACGCAAAGAGAAGGCTCGCGTCCTGGCCGAGCGCGCGCTGAAATTGCAACCGGACTTGCCCGAAGGTCATCTGGCGCTCGGCTTTTCTTTTTATTACGGCAACCGCAATTACGAGCGCGCCATGGAGGAATTTCTCGCCGCGCAACGCGGCCTGCCCAACGATGCGGAAGTCCATCTCGCGATCGGCGCCATCCAGCGCCGCCAGGGAAAGTGGGCCGAATCGAATGCCAATCTGGAGAAAGCCGTCGAGCTGAGCCCGAACGAAACGTGGGCCCTGCAAAATCTCACTTTCAATTATCAGTGCCAGCGAAACTTCGACGCCGCGAACAAGGCGATCGACCGGGCGCTGAAGCTGGCGCCCGATTCATTCAACCTTTGGTCGGTCAAGGCGCAATTGGAGATCAGCGAAAAAGGGACGTTTGAGATTGCCGAGCGCGGCATCCAGGCGCTCGCCTCCAGGCCGATGAACGACGAAGTGAAGGGGCACTACACCAGTGCGCTGGTGCAAACGTTGATTCTGCAGCGGAGGTTTACAGAGGCGTTGCAGCAGGCGGAAATGCTTTCGGACGCAGCAATCGCGCGCGATCCCGAGGGACTGCTCTCCAAGTACGAAGTAATCGGTATCGCCAAAAAAATGCTGCACGATGAGGCCGGTGCTCGTGAAGCGCTCCTCAAGGCCAGGGGATACGTCGAAACATTTGTGAGCGCGGCGCCGGAGGAAGCGAAGCGGCACTCGAGGCTCGCGGGAATACTTGCGTGTCTCGGAGAGAAAGACGCGGCCATTGCCGAGGCAAAGCGCGCCACCGAGCTTACCCCGGAAACGATCGATGCGTTCGAAGGCCCAGTGGCGACGCAGGCTCTGGCGGAAGTTTACGCCAACGTGGGCGAGTTCGACAAGGCCCTCGAGCTGATCGACGGTCTGCTTTCGCGACCAAGCCAGCTCACCGTAGCTCTTCTGAAGATCAGTCCTATCTGGGACCCAATGCGGCAGGACCCGCGCTTCGTTGCCTTACTCAAAAAGCATGGCGGTTAGAACGGGCCTGACTGTCGCGCTCGGGTTTCTGTTGGTCGCGTCCGCCAGCGCGGAGTGGAGCGTCGTCTCCTCCCAAAATGAGCGAGGCGCGGCGGCGAGCATCGAACATAGGCAAGTTGTTTTGACCGAGAGCGGGACGAATGAAGAAGCCACGCTCGATCTCGCCCTTTTCTCGACGAAAACCGCCGCGGTCCGGGTGATCGATAATGCAACCGGCGCAAACGATCTCAGCGCCGCGATGCCACCGGCGCATGCTCTGGCCGGAGTGAACGGCGGCTATTTCGATCCGCAAAATGCGCCAGTGGGATTATTGATCGGCGACGGGAAATTGATCGCGCCGTTTCGCAAGGCACGGCTGCTGAGCGGCGTGATGATTTTCTCGAATGGGCGGCTTCAGTTGTTTCGGTCCGCGGAATATTCCTTCCGGAAAAATATTGTCGCCGCCTTGCAATGCGGCCCTTTCCTGGTCGATGGCGGGAAGCCAGTGCCAGGACTCAATGCGACGCGCTCGGCCCGGCGCACCTTCATCGTGACTGGCGGAGCCGATCGCGCCGCGATCGGTTTTTGTTCGAGTGTGACGCTGGCCGAGCTCGGTGACATTCTGGCCACGCCCCGGATCGTGCCCGACCTAAAGGTGCAACGCGCGCTCAATTTCGATGGCGGATCGTCGAGCGCTTTTTGGTTTGCCGGAGAACGGGGCCCGTTCTCGATTCCCGAGCAAAAGACCGTGCGCGATTTTGTTGCGGTGGTACCGAGGTAGGGGCGATTGACTCAATCGCCCGGGCGGTTCGGTGAACCGCCCTACCTATCTGCGGCAACCTGTGCAATCTGTGAAAGTCATGCGTACCTTTGGTGGTTTCATTGCAAGCGGCGAGCGCCTCTACGGAGAGATGCGCGGTGAGAACGTTCACGTTCTAACCAAGCCTTACTGGCTCGGCCTCGAATTCACCGGCGCGGTCATTCCCATGGGAGAATTGCAAATCGATCTCCCGGTCGCGCCCGGCAAACTCATCGCCGTCGGTTTGAATTACGCCGATCACATCGCTGAGATGAAACGCACGCCGCTCGGCACACCGCTTATCTGGTTCAAGGCGCCGACGTCGCTGCTGCCACACGGCGGCACAATCGAGATCGCATTTCCGGATCATCAAACCGATTTCGAAGTCGAGCTCGCCATCGTCATCGGCGCGAAGACCAAGAATGTATCGGTCGAGCGAGCGCGCGATCACATTTTCGGCTACACCGTTGGCGAAGATATCAGCGATCGCGACCTGCAAAAATCTGAGAAACAATTCGCGCGCGCCAAGTCGTTCGACACTTACACGCCGGTCGGTCCGTTCGTTTACACCGAGGTGGAGGTCTCCGATTTGCCGATCGCTCTGCGGCAGAATGGCGAAGTGAAACAACAGGCGCGCACGAGCCAGATGATTTATTCCGTGGCGGAAATTGTCTCCTTCGCGAGCCAGGGACTGACGCTCCTGCCGGGCGATCTTATTCTGACGGGAACGCCTTCCGGCGTCGGTCCGATTCATGAAGGCGACCAACTCGAGGGCCGGATCGGCGACTGGCCGGCATTGCAGAATTCGGTCTCGCGAATGCAGCGAAACGATAAATAATGCTTCCCTCGCGCAATTTACCCGCCCTAAGCTACATCCCACAAGGGCGGATGATGCGAACTAGAATAGTGGCTCCGCCAGGATCCGAACCGTCGAAAAGACAAACGCGAAAGTTTTGCTCGACTAGCGCTTATCTCATTGAGGAGGATAACCAACTCATCGAATTCGAGCCCGGGAAAACTTTCCAATCAACCCTATGAAAACACTGCTAATCGCCAGCCTCTGCTCCGTCACTCTCGCGCTGACTTCGTTCGGCCAAACGCCGCCACCACCGAACGCGCCACCAGTTAAGCCACCCGGAGCGCAGCCTCCGATGACTCCGGCTGTCGCGCCCGCAACCGCTCCAGTGGTGCCGCCGGCCACGTCCGTCACGGGGACAAGTCCTGCCGCTACGGCTCCGGGAATTTCGCCGATCCCAGGCATGACTCCGGCAACCACCGCGATGTCACCCGCCACGACGACAGCCACGACGGCTGCTTCTGCTTCTCCATCTCCCAGTGCTTCGCCGACGCCGGTGCCGACGCCGGAAGGCGCCTTCGATAAGAATTTCTTCGTCGAAAACTTCCGTAAGGGCGGCCCGATCATGTGGCCGATCCTTGTGGTTTCGCTCACCGCCCTGGCCGTGGTGCTCGAGCGCATTTTCTGGTGGCTGGGCCGCTGGATGCGCCGCGATCCTAAACGCATCGAGAAAGTTTTCACGGCGATCGAAGTTGGCGATGTTGCCGAAGCTTCCCGGCTCTCCCGCGATTCGCGCGATCCGGTTCTGCGCATGATGTGGAACGGTTTGAATCACCAGCACGCGTCCCTACAGGGCGCTCTGCAGGTTGCCGCCGGCATTGAGATCAAACGCGCCGGCCGGTTCCTCGTCGTCATGGATACGTTGGTCACGCTCGCCCCGCTGCTCGGTTTGTTGGGCACGATCACCGGTTTGATGAAATCGTTCAGCTTCCTCGGGAACGAAGAGCTGGCCGTGCAAGCGGTCACCGGCGGTATCGCCGAAGCGCTCATCGCCACGGCGTGCGGTCTCGGCATCGCCATCTTCGCCCTGGTTCCGTTTAACTTTTTCACGTCCCGCGTGTCTAACTTAGAGTTCGAACTGCAGACGGCTGCGACGAACCTTGAAGTTATGTTGGAAGCGCAAAACAAGGCAGCGCCGACAGCGGCCCACGTGGAGATCCCGGGGACAACCCCGAGCTCCGCCACCCGCTCATCGATCTAGAGGCTCCATGGAAGTCTCCTCACCCATCCCGAAAAAGAAAGCGCGGATCGAGATCATCCCGTTGATCGACATCATGTTCTTTCTCCTCGCGAGTTTTATGATGGTGAGCCTTAGCCAGACGACCATGAAGGGCATGAAAGTCGCGCTCCCTGTGGGCGCCTCCGGAAAAACTCAATCGAAAAAGGATTACGTCAGTTTGTCCGTCGATAAGGACGGTTATTATTATTTCGACAAAACGAAAATCGCGCTGGAGGAGATCCTGCCAAAATTGCAGGCAGTTTACCGGACCAATCCCGAGGCAAAGATTTTCATTCGCGGCGACCAGGACGCCGTTCATGGCAACGTGACCCGCATGTTGGATCAAATCCGCTCGTCGGGTTTCACCAAGATCTCGTTTGAAATCAAGAGCCAGGCGTCTGCTGGCATCCCCGGAGGCGGGAGATAGGAAAATATGCCTGGACCGCTTCTCTATCGTCCTCCGCCGAAGTGGCAGGTATGGACCGCTATTGGCGGGGCAGTCGCAATTCATTTCGCTGCCGTCGCGATTGCTGCGATTCGTCCGAAGGAAAAAATCGTTGATCTGAGCGATATCCCGGAGGCAACCGTCGAGATTTCGATCGAACAGCAACAAGAGCCACCGCAACCGACTCCGCCGCCGGAAGAAGAACCGCCGCCGCCGCCGCCGCCGGAAGCGATCCCGGAAGAGAAGCCGGAGTTTGTGGAAGAGAAACCGACTCCTCCGCCCAAACGGCCGCCTTCGGACAAACCGGTCGCGCCCATCGCGAAGCCGAAACCTCAAGGCCCGGTCGGCCCAATGTCGATGTCTTCCGCCAAAGCTGTCGCGGTCAGCGCTCCGCGTCCGGAATATCCTTATGAAGCGCGTCGGTCCAAGATCACGGGCAGCGGCGTGTGCGTCATGAGCGTCGATCCGAGCAGCGGCGCCGTCACCAGTGCCGAGATGGCGCAAAGTACCGGCAGCCCGATTTTAGATAATGCCGCGACCAGCGCGTTCCGCCGGTGGCGCTTTAAACCTGGCACCGTCTCAAAAGTTCGCACGCCCATCACCTTCACGATGAGCGGCGCGCAGTACTAGCGGACTACGATTTATGAGAATGCGATCGCCAATCCCGAAAAAGCACGCGCGCATCGAGATCATTCCGTTGATCGATATCATGTTCTTCCTGCTCGCCAGCTTCATGATGGTGAGCTTGAGCCAGACCCACATGAAGGGCATCCCGGTGAATCTGCCGAGTGCTAATTCGCCTCCGCAACCGCCGGACCAAAAAAAGGATTATGTTTCCATTCGGGTCACCGAGGGAAACCTTGTCTATATGGACAACGTTGGAGTGAACGATTCCGACATCCTGCCCAAGCTTTACGCGCTGCACGAAGCGAACAAGGACGTGAAAGTTTCTCTGAGTGCCGAACTTCTCGCCACTCACGGAGCCGTGATCGCGGTCCTCGACAAGATCCGGTTAGCCGGCATCACCAAGATCGGGTACCAAATCAAGGCTGCCTCGGTCACCGGAGCGGCTGGCACTGTTCCCGGAGCCCCGCCGCCGCCGCCTCCGCCGCCGCCGCCGAAATAAGTTCAGACGATACGCGGATCGTCAGAGCTTGGAGATCAATGCTGTCCGCAGCGATCGGATGGCGCGAGCCCGGTGGCTGATCTTATTTTTCTCCGACGCTGAAAGCTCCGCGAAGGTCTGATCGAATCCGAGCGGCTGAAAAATCGGATCGTATCCGAACCCTTCGGCTCCACGAGGCGCTGAGACAATGGTTCCTTCAACGACACCCTCGAAAACTCCGATCACTTTTCCCGCGCGCGCGAGCGCGAGCGCGCATCGAAAGCGAGCTGAAGGCGGAACCGCGTTGGAATTGCCTGCGCGCAACTCCGCGAGAAGCTTGGCGACATTGTCCGCATCGGTCGCGCCCGCGCCCGCGTAACGCGCGGAAAAAATTCCCGGCGCGCCCTTCAGTGCGTCTACTTCGAGACCAGAATCATCCCCGACCACTGTCTCCGCAAAATGCTTCGAGGCCGCGACCGCTTTCAGGATCGCGTTCTCTTCGAAGGTCGCGCCCGTTTCTTCGATCTCGCCAAACCCCGGCGCACTGGTCAGGTCGCGCAGCGCAAATTCGTCGCCAAGAATCTGCGCGAATTCGCGGGTCTTATGCGAATTGCGCGTGGCGAGAAGAAGCTGAAACATGGGAAAGAATAAATTAGGAAACGAGGAAAACAGGAAATTCTTGTTTCCTTCCTGCTTTCCTGTGTTCCTGATTCTTTCCTAATGAGCGAGCGTCGCAAACCTTATCCCTTCGATCGGATCGAACCGAAGTGGCAGACGATCTGGGATCAGACGCGCGCTTTTCACGCGCCGAATCCGGGCGAAGAAAAATTCGATCCGGCGCAGCCGAAGTACTACGTGCTCGACATGTTTCCGTACCCGAGCGGCGCCGGCCTTCATGTCGGACACCCCGAGGGTTACACCGCCACCGACATTATCGCGCGCTACAAACGTCTGCGCGGTTTCAACGTTCTCCATCCGATGGGCTGGGACGCGTTTGGTTTGCCGGCCGAGCAGTACGCGATCAAGACCGGCCAGCATCCTGTAGTCACCACGCGCGAAAACGTGGCGAAGTTCAAAACGCAACTGAAGCGGATCGGCTTTTCCTACGATTGGGAACGCGAGCTCAACACCACCGATCCCGCCTACTTCAAATGGACCCAGTGGATTTTCCTCCAGATTTACAACTCGTGGTTTAACCCGGAAACGAAACGAACCGAGCCGGTCTCTACTTACCGCGGGGGCGATCCCGACATCGTGCGGCTCGCGTATGTCGCCGAAGTCGCGGTGAATTGGTGCCCCGAATTGGGAACGGTGCTGGCCAACGAGGAAGTGATTGATGGCAAAAGTGAGGTCGGCGGTTTTCCCGTGGTGCGTCGGCCGATGCGTCAATGGATGCTGCGCATCACCGCGTTTGCGGATCGGTTGATCGACGAATTGGAAGGCCTGGATTGGCCGGATTCGATCAAGGCTTTGCAACGCAACTGGATCGGCCGGAGCGAAGGCGCGGAAGTTGATTTTAAGCTCGGCGATTCCCAAAAGATTCGCGTCTTCACCACGCGCCCCGACACACTTTACGGCGCGACTTACATGGTGTTGGCGCCGGAGAATCCGCTTGTCGATCAAATCACGACTGAGGCGCAGCGCGCGGCCGTCCGCAAATATCGCGAGGAGATCGCATCGAAATCGGATCTCGAGCGGACCGATCTGGCCAAGGAAAAAACGGGCGTGTCCACCGGCGCTTTCGCCGTTAATCCCGCAAACGAAGAGCGCATTCCGATCTGGATCGCTGATTACGTGCTGATGGGTTACGGCACCGGCGCGATCATGGGAGTGCCCGCGCACGACGCGCGCGATCTTGAGTTCGCGCGCAAATTCGATCCCCCCATCCGGCTGGTCGTGCAGGCGCCGGCCGGCCATGAATCGCTCGGGTTCGTCGGCCATGGCGTCGCGATTAACTCGCCGTTGCTCGACGGGTTGCCGTCCATCGAAGCGAAACAGAAAATCACCGCCTGGCTGGGAGAAAACGAGCTCGGCGCGCGCTCGATCAATTACAAACTTCGCGACTGGCTTTTCTCGCGCCAGCGTTATTGGGGCGAGCCATTTCCGGTGATTTGGCGCGATGGCAAACACGAAGCGCTTCCCGAATCGGAGCTGCCCCTGGAACCCCCCGCGCTCGAAGATTTCAAACCGACCGGAACGGGCGAGCCGCCATTGGCCAAGGCGAAGGATTGGATTCGTTACTCGGAAAACGCACAGCGCGAAACCAACACGATGCCGCAATGGGCCGGTTCCTGTTGGTACTACCTGCGATTTTGTGATCCCGGAAATTCGACCCACTTTGTCGGCGAGACGCCGGAACGCTATTGGATGGGTGGCGGCAAACCGGGCGGGGTCGATCTCTACATCGGTGGAGTCGAGCACGCGGTGCTGCATCTTCTCTACGCGCGCTTCTGGCACAAGGTCCTCTTCGATCTGGGGCACGTCTCGAAACCGGAGCCGTTTCAACGTCTCGTCAATCAAGGCATGATCCTCGGCGAAGACGGCCGCAAAATGTCGAAGCGCTGGGGCAACGTCATCGATCCGCTCGATGTGATCGAAATCTACGGCGCGGACGCGTTCCGTTGTTACGAAATGTTCATGGGACCGCTCGAGCAAATGAAACCGTGGAGCATGAAAGGCGTCGAAGGCGTTTCGCGATTTCTGGCGCGAGTCTGGCGGCTGATCATGGAAGAAAACCAGGCGGGCGAATGGATTCTCTCTCGCAGCGTCCAGGAAGCGGAACCGGACAAATCGCAGCGCAAGATCCTGCACGCCACAATCAAGAAAGTCACCGGCGATATCGAGACGCTTTCGTTCAACACCGCAATCTCGCAGATGATGATCCTGGTCAACGCTCTCACCAACGCGCCGGTGAAGCCGGTTGCAGTTTTCCGCACGCTCCTGCTCCTGCTCAATCCCTTTGCGCCCCATCTCACCTCCGAGCTTTGGCAAACGCTGGCCGAAAAATTTCCCAGCGCGTCGGGTGAGATCACGGCGCAGCGCTGGCCGGAGTACGACGAAAGTTTTCTGATCGAAGACGAAATTGAGATCGTCGTGCAAGTGAATGGAAAATTGCGCGACAAAGTGACGGTCGCGCTCGATGCGACCGACGCGGAACTCGAAGCGGCTGCCCTGGCGAATCAAAAAGTTCAAAACGCCCTTGCCGGTAAATCGGTCCGCAAAGTCGTCGTTGTCCCGAAAAAGCTGGTCAACATCGTCGCCGGCTAGGCCAGTGCCACGTCGCCTTCTGGCAGAAGCAAAACGCGCTCACTCAAGCAGGCGCGTCGGCCGGCATTCTGCGACCAATCGCATTAACCGCTCCGCGATCGACGCCATCCCCCACATTGGGACGAGGCGGCCTGCGGCGCGCTGACTCAGTTCGTAGCCGAAATGCAGATCGGCCACGGCCAGCCAGCGTTCGCGCTGATGGAAAAGCGCGAGCCGGCCATCGAGCAACACTTCGTCGGCGACGAGCGCCTGATTCGTACGTAAAGCGGTCATGGAAACGGAATTGGCCGGGCAAATTATCGCTTGCGCCTGCGTGCTTCAATCGGTATTGACCGGTTTCTGTCCCGAATGAAGACATTTCAGAAGGCGATAGTGCTCGGTGCTTTCGCCTGCGCCGTGGCGAGTTGCGAAGCGCCAAAGTCAGCCCAGGGTCCGCAAATGCGTCCGGCTTCGATCACGGGCGCGCGGCGCATCGCAAACGTTCGGACGACCGCCTACACCCACACCGAAAAAGGGGGCCGGCATAACGCCATCGGGGCGCGGTTATCCGGCTCCGCCGTCATGAGCGCGGCCGCGGATTGGTCGCGTTTTCCGCTCGGCACTCGATTCCAAATCGTGGGAACAGCCGAGCGCTATGTCATCGACGATTATGGCGGCGCTCTGATCGGCACCAACACGATCGATCTTTACAAGACCAGCCGCGCGGCCATGCGGCAATGGGGCGTGCGGCACGTCGATATCGACGTCATCGAATGGGGCTCGAAGGAACAGAGCCTTAAAGTTCTCGTGCCGCGAAAACGAAACCGCCTTATCCGGCGGATGATCACCGGTCTCCAAAAGACATAAGGCCGCATCGCGGTTTGCTTTGACACGGCGCGCAGGAGCGCGACAACTTGCGCGATGCGAATTCTGGTCGTCGGCGGCGCGGGTTACATCGGCAGCGTCTGCGCCGAACTGCTCCTCAACGAGGGAAAGGCCGTGGCGGTCTTCGACAATCTTTCCGAAGGGCACCGGCGCGCGGTCGATCCTCGCGCCGAATTTTTCGAGGGCGATCTGGCCGAGGCCGAGCAGATCCGATCGGCCCTGGCCTCGTTTCAGCCTGAGGCCGTGATGCATTTCGCGGCCAGCGCTCTGGTGGCGGAATCGATGGAAAATCCGTCGAAATATTTTCGCAACAACATCGCGAACGGCTTGAACCTGCTCGATGCCATGGTCGCGACCGGAGTGAAGCGGATCGTCTTTTCCTCCACCTGTGCCACCTTCGGCCCGCCGGAACGCGTCCCGATTGACGAAAGTTTTCCGCAGCGCCCGATCAATCCGTATGGCGAATCCAAGCTCGCCTTCGAAAAAATCCTGCGCTGGTTCGATCAGATCCATGGACTGCGCTTCGTGGCTCTGCGCTACTTCAATGCCGCCGGCGCTTCCGAAAATTTCGGCGAAGAGCATCGCGTCGAGACCCATCTCATTCCGAATGTTTTGAAGGTCGCGCTCGGGCAGCAGCCGCAGGTGGAAATTTACGGCACCGACTACGACACGCCGGATGGCACCTGCATCCGCGATTACATTCACATCTTGGATCTGGCGCGGGCACATCTTCTGGCCCTGAATGCGCCGACGAGTGAATCTTACAATCTCGGCACGGGCGGCGGAACGAGCGTGCGTGAAGTGATCGAGGCTTGCCGTAAGATTACCGCCCACAAAATCCCCGTGGTGGAAAAACCGCGGCGCCCGGGCGATCCCGCGCGACTCATCGCAGCCTCGGAAAAGATCCAGCGCGAGTTGGGGTGGCGTCCGGAATTCCAGAACATCGATGCCATCATCGAAAGCGCCTGGAAATGGCACCAGAAGTTTCCGCGCGGCTACGGAGATTGAATCCCCTGGAGGGACGACCTCCGTGTCGTCCGCGATCGGAGGACGGGACAGAGCCCGCCCCTCCCAAACAAAAAACGCCCGCGGAAACACGTTCCGCGGGCGCTTTGAATTTAAGTTCTAATCTACTGACTTGGGCCTTAGGGCTTGGTCGTAGTTGTGGTGGTGGTCGTTTTTTCGTAGTACGCCACCGGCTTCTGCAGCGTGATTTTACGGACGATCATGCGATCGCCGTCCTTCACGTAGGTGTACTTCACCGGCATGTCGGCACGGATGTACTTCCAATCGACCGTTGCGCCTTCGGAATCTACCACAATCGTTTCTTTCGGACTGTAGTAATACTTCACCGGCTCGGTGCTGGTCTCCGTCCGCATCGTGATGTACTCCGTTCCCGGCGTGTAGGTCGTGATCGTGCCCGTCCCATCAACCGTGCTGGTGGACGTCGTGCTCGATGAGCTAGTCGTAACCGCGGGGTTCGTGGTGGTGGTGGTGGTCGCTGAAGTTTGAGCGAAAGCTGTGGTGAGCGCGATGGCGCTGACGGCTCCGGCTGCCAATAATGTAGTCAATCTGTTTTGTTTCATGTTTGTCCTTTGCTTTTGTTAAACGGATGCTCTCCGTCGTGCATTCATCCGACTGCTCGAAGCTGGAGTTTATTCAACCGCATCTTAAATTCGTAATCGGTCGCCGCCTCGGTCGCCTCGCACCATGACTCCAATCCAGCCATTGCCCGGATTTCGCGATTTTCTTCCCGAAGACTGGGCGCGGCAGAACTACATCTTTAAAAAATGGTGGGAAGTGGCGCGTCGCTACGGCTTCGTGCAATGGGAAGGCCCTCCTCTCGAACCGACCGAGCTTTACACGAAAAAAAGCGGGCCGGAGATCGTCGGACAGCTTTTTAATTTCACCGACAAGGGCGAGCGCGAGGTGGCATTGCGGCCTGAGCTGACACCGACGCTCGCGCGCGTGGTCGCCTCGCACGATCGCGAATTCAAGAAACCGCTGAAGTGGTTCTCCATGCCGCATTGTTTTCGTTACGAGAAACAGCAGCGCGGCCGGCTTCGGGAACATTTTCAATTCAACGCCGACATCATCGGCGAAGCCTCGCTGGATGCCGACGTCGAGCTCATCGCCTTGTGTGTGGATCTTCTGCGGGAATTCGGCTTTAGCGCGAACGACGTCGTCGTTCGGATCAGCGACCGCGAATTCTGGATCGACTTTCTCCGCGCCCAGAACGTGCCCGAGGAAAAATGGCAGGAGACTTTGCAGATCGTCGACAAGAGCGAGCGCGAACCGCGGGAGAAGACCGCGACAAAGCTTGGTCCACTCGCGCAACCCGTGTTCAAAATTCTCGATGGCGAGGGCAGCAGCGAAAAACTCGATCGAGCGTTCGACGCTCTGCGCGTCCGCGGTCTGGCGGACTTTGTCCAGATCGATCTCGGGATCGTGCGCGGACTGGCTTATTACACTGGCATTGTTTTCGAAGCCTTCGATCGCGGCGGAAAACTGCGTGCTCTCGCCGGCGGCGGCAGATACGACAACCTGATTCACCAGCTCAGCGACGGCGCCGTCTCCCTGCCAGCGATCGGTTTTGCGATGGGTGACGTCGTTCTTGCCGAACTCATCAACGAAATTCCGGCTGCGAAAGCTAAGATGGAACTCGCCGTCGCGCCCCAACGCGAAGTCGACATCTATATCGTCATTGCCAAGGAAGAGCGGCGCGCGGATGCCCTGGCTCAAATCCAATCGCTGCGCGATCGCGGTTATCGCGTCGATTTCCCGCTCGCACCGGCAAAGGTCGGCAAACAATTCCAAGCCGCCGAACAACTCGGGGCGCGCGGCGCTATCCTATTTGGCGACGAATGGCCCGAGGTGAAAGTGAAAGACTTGCACACCGGGGAGCAACGTCTCGTCCCTTCCGAAATCATCCGTCAGACCATGGAGGAGATATTTCGGCGTTTCGTTCCGTGACGATTGAGTTATCTTCTGAGTCATGCTTGAAGAGCTAAGAAAATGGGCGCGCACCGTCCCCTTCCAGCCGTTCTTGATTGAATTGAGCAGCGGTCGAATGCTTCCCGTGCCCCACCCTGACCATATTCTGGTAGGCCGAGGCATGGTGGCCGTCGAGGATGATCAGGGCCTCATCGACGTGGTAGCCGCTCTTCACATCGCTGGTATTCGGTCGCAGGCGCCCTCCGTTTGAATTTGACGCGGCTTCCTAGCCTGAGCGCCTGATGAATCGGTACCGCACCCATCACTGCAACGAACTTCGCAAAAGCGATATCGGCGAGACCGCCATGCTCGCGGGGTGGGTCCATGTCCTGCGCGATCACGGCGGCGTAATCTTCATCGATCTTCGTGATCGCGAAGGTCTGACCCAGGTTGTTTTCAGGCCAGAAGAAAACGCTGAGCTGACAGCCGAGGCGCATCATCTGCGGCATGAAGATGTCATCCAGGTAGAAGGGAAAGTTTCGGCGCGTGTGCCGGGCACCGAAAATCCGAAACTGCCCACCGGCGACATCGAACTCGTTCCCAACACGCTCAAGATCCTGAATCGCGCCGATGTCCTTCCGTTTCCGCTCGACGCCGAGGCGCCCAATGAAGATCTCCGGTTGAGCTACCGCTACTTCGATCTGCGCCGGCCACAGCTCGCTCGCAATCTTCGCGTCCGCCACCGCGTCACGAAAGCGACCCGCGATTTTCTCGACGAAAAAGGATTCATCGAGATCGAGACGCCGATTCTTTCCAAGAGCACGCCCGAAGGCGCGCGCGATTTCCTCGTCCCGAGCCGGCTGACCAAAGGGAAATTCTACGCCCTCCCGCAGGCGCCGCAGCAATACAAGCAGTTGCTCATGGTGGGCGGGCTCGAAAAATATTTCCAGATCGCCAAGTGCTTTCGCGATGAAGACCTGCGATCCGATCGTCAGCCGGAGTTCACCCAGATCGATATCGAAGCGTCGTTCGTCGAGCCTGACGATATTTTTGTTTTGGTCGAAGGCTTGCTCGCCGCGGTCTTTCGCGCGTCGCGCGGCCTCGAAATCCCGATTCCTTTTCCGCGGCTCACCTACACGCAGGCGATGGATGAATTCGGCAGCGATAAACCCGACCGGCGTTTTGCGATGCCGCTGACAGACCTGGCGGATGTGTTTCGAGAAAGTTCCTTCAAGATGTTTCGCGGCGCGCTCGATGCCGGCGGCGCGGTAAAAGCAATCAACGCAAAAGGTTTCGCCGAACTAACAATCGGACAGAGTGACGAACTCACTGCGATGGCGAAGCAATACGGCGCGAAGGGGCTCGCCTTCATCAAGGTGGAAAACGGCGAATGGAAATCGCCGATCGTAAAGTTCTTCAGCGAAGCGGAGAAGCAGGCGCTGCGTTCGAAGCTCCTAGTGGAAGAAGGCGATTTGATCCTGTTTGCAGCGGATAAGTGGGAAGTTGTTTGCGAAGTGCTCGGCCGGCTCCGGTCACGCATCGCCGAGATGCAGAAGCTGACGGCGGGATCCGAGCAGCTCGATTTTCTCTGGGTGACCGACTTTCCGCTCATGGCTTTCAGCGCCGAGGAAAACAAATGGAACGCGGTGCATCATCCCTTCACCCGACCGAAGGATGAAGACATCGCGAAATTCGAAGCGCAGAAGTTCGGCGAAGTGCGCGCGGAGGCCTACGACGTCGTTCTAAACGGCGTCGAGCTCGGCGGCGGGAGCATTCGAATTCACGAGCCGGAATTGCAGGCGAAAATTTTTGCCGCCCTTGGCGTGAGCGAAGAAGATCAGCAGACGCTTTTCGGACACATTCTCCGCGCCTTTCGCCTCGGCGCTCCGCCGCATGGCGGCATCGCCTTCGGTCTCGATCGCATCGTCATGCTGATTTGCGGCGAAGAGACCATCCGCGAAGTAATGGCCTTCCCGAAAAACAACCGCGGCATCGACCTGATGTCGCTGTCACCGAGCGCCGTGGACGCGCGGCAGTTACGGGAGCTGGGAATCAAGCTCGCGATCGAGAAGGAGAGCGGCTAGGGTTCCAATATGTTCGTCGAAGGTGGCCTTCATCCGGAGCAGATCAAGGCCCTGCGCCATCTTTCGCTACAGCGAAAGCTTGAGCTGGCTTTGGCTGGAATAGAGAGCGTCGTCGAGCTGCGCAAAGCGATGATTCGCGCCGAACATCCTGGTTGGTCTGGCGATCGAGCGGCGAAGGCGTTGCGCGAAGAAACTCGCAATGCCGGAAGGTAATCCACTCGCGATCTTCGCTCCGGGGTTGAACGCGCTTGGCGTGCCCTGGATGGTGGTCGGCTCGATCGCATCAAGCGCGTACGGCGAACGACGCAGCACCCTCGATCTCGATGTCGTCGCGGTAGTCAAAAAACACGATGCCGTCCGCTTCTTGTCGGCCTTTCCAGAAGCAGATTTTTACTGTCCGCCAGCCGAAACTATTCGAGAGGAATCGGCTCGGGCCGAGCGTGGACACTTCAATTTGATCCACCAGCATACGGTTTATAAAGCCGACATCTACATCGCAACAGGAGGCGCATTTGACCGATGGGCCTTCGAGAATCGCAGGGCCTTAACCGCAGGCGAAACCCCCGTATGGCTCGCTCCGCCGGAATATGTGATTGTTCACAAATTGCAGTTCTTTCGGGAAGGCGGCAGCGAAAAACACCTTCGCGACATCCGAGGAATGTTGGCTGTGACCGAAATCGATGCCGCGCTTCTGAAAAAGGAAATCGCGGCGCGAGGTCTGGAGGAAGCGTGGCGTGCGGTTGACAAGGGAAATTAGGCCTTCGCGCCTTCGACGATTTTGATTTCGTCGGCGGTCAGGTCGTAAAGCTCGTAAACCAATTTGTCGATCTGCGCATCGGTCGCATCGATCTGGCGTTGAATGGTTATTGTTTGGTGCGCGGCGGTCGCGGCAAGGAGTCGTTTGTGCAACGCCAGCATTCGCTCGACTAACGACACCATTCGATCATGTCGCTCTTTGTCGACGGCATCGGTGAAGTTAATCGCGCGGAACGGCAGGCGTTCCAGCGCTTGCTTGTTGACCGCAAAATAACCACCCCGAAAGGCATTCGTTAGTTGCCGGACTGTACGGTCCAGTAACCGCGAGTTCAGAAGACCTGCGATATACAAGAGACTATGGCGCTCATCTTCAAATCGAGCGCCGTAACCGCCGGTTGTAATGTTTACAAAGAAAAGATCGTCGCTGAGATCGGGCGCTGTTCGAAGTCTCGTCGTCATGTACGGTAGAAGCAGCTTCGGTCCGACAAAGGCGGACAAATTTTGGCTCCGTGCGTACGCATACCAATCCGCGCGGTTTGCCCAGATTCCGCGGTCTCGCGCTCCTAAAACAGATTTGTTAGCGACCAGATAATTCCATGCGCGTGGAAATTTCTTTTCAAGGGTTTTGCTGGGCAAGACTGTTGCACGACCGTTCGCATCAATTTCGTACGGATAAACAATGTGCAGACCACTCGACCGGTCGATTGAATAGCGTCTGACATGTTCTCCTCGTACGACCGGCCTCAGGATATCACTTTCAACGACGACAGAATTACCGTCATCGGTTCGGCACTCGGACGATGCGCCCTTCTGTTTAACAACCTGCAAAAGATAAGTCTTATCGGCGCTGGTTTTCAGACCTTGGAAGATGTGCGGCTTTAGTATCGACAATGGTTCAAAATTCCGCTGCAATTTCAGAAGAAGGTCGCCAATCTCTCCGACGGCCAAAGTCCATCTCTCCCCACCGCGAGTAAGTTTGAGTGGCTTGAAATCGATCTCATTTTCGCGAAGAAGCTGAGCGACGCGTGTTTTCCCGCTTTCTTTGAAAACCTTCCCGAGCCTGGCGTACTGCGCGGCTTTTCCCGCATTTGGTCCCACAAACAACAAGCACGTGTACGTGCCCGCACGTGAGAAAACTTGTCCGTCTTCAAAATCGACAATCTGTTCCACTCGATTCGGCTCAGCGAGTAGTGCCCTCAGTCCGCGGCCGTAGTCCGTCGTGAAGAATTTGTTTGGCAGAATCATCCCGACATGTCCCTGCTTTGACGCAATCGAAAGCGCTCGCTCGAAAAAGAGAACATAGATGTCGTATGTCGCCGTCGCTGCCTTGAACCTTCGCTCGTAGTAGCGCCTTTGCAGTTCGCCTAACGTCTGGCTGCGGATGTACGGCGGATTCCCAATGACGGCATCGAAGCCGCCGCCTTTCATGATGCCGGGAAACTCGGCGTTCCAATCGAAGACGTTGATGCGGTAGCGTTCGTCCTCGTCGAGAAAGAGCATTTCCGATTGCTCGTAGAAATCGGGACCGATGAGGGAGTTGCCGCACTTGATGTTGCGGCCGAGATCGGGCAGGGCGCGTTCGTGAAAGAAGCGGAGCTGGGTGGCGAGTGACTGTTCGGATTCGCCTTCCAGAACTTTCAGCAGAAGTGAAAGTTTGGTCGTCTCGACAGCTTGTGCGTCGATGTCCACGCCAAAAATGTTTTGGAGCAGAATCCGCTTGCGTTCGGTGGTGGTGAGTTTCCATTCGCCGCCGCTGGCTTGATAAAGAACGGGCGCGCGGCCAGTCGCGTGTTTCTTTGGATCGTCATTGAAGAACCAATCACGGTGCCAATCGAGGAGATATTGGTATGCGCCAATAAGGAAAGAACCCGAGCCGCAGGCAGGATCGAGAATGCGGAGTTTGGCGGCCTGTTTCGGCGTCTTGCCTTCCAGCAATTTGCCGACGGTATTCTCAACGATGTAATCGACGATGTAGGTGGGCGTGTAATAAACGCCTCCGGCCTTTTTGACTTCCGGCTTGTCCTCGACCTTGGCTTGATGATTTTCGGTGAGGCGAATGACCTTCCCGAGAAACTGCTCGTAAACCTGGCCGAGGATGTCCGCCGGTAGAACGGAAAATTCGTAGGGGCTGTGCGGATAGTAGAGCCGTTTGATGATTTTCTTGAGAACGTCATCGTCGATCTCCAGACCCGGCGTGAGATCGTCCGGCGGCTCGATCCGGTTCTTTTCTTTCTGGAAATGGAAAAGGCCGGAGTTGTAGCGTTCATCCGCTTCGCGAAAGAGATGGCGCATGCGGTCGTAGGTGTGCTCGCCGTTCAGCAAGGCCTGGAGCCGGCCATAGCCTTCGATCCGCCGATCCTCGCAGATGCGCAGAAAGACGATGCGATCGATCGTCCGCTGCACAGAAAAGTTTAGATCGCGCTGCGAAAGCTTCGGATTGCGCAGGGCCAGGTTGCGCGAGAGGTCGGCGCGCCATTTTTCAATCTCGTCCAGAAAGGCATCATCAACTTGCGCCGTCCCTCTTTTGGCTTTGTTCGATTCCGCAAACTTGTCGAACGAGCCCTTGAGGATGGACTCGCGGGAAAATATTTTCGCGATGTCGTCCCAACGCGAAGCATACTCAGTGAAGCTGAGATAAAGGACGCGGGCGACGCCGGCTTTGTCGCTCAGCCCAGGCTCAACGCGGCAATCGTAAACCGCGAACTCTTCGAAATCGGTCAGGATGCTAAGCGGCAGTTTTGCCGACCATGCATACCGCCGCAGTTGAAAGGCCGGGTGAGCATCGCTCTTGATATCGACGGACGGCTTTTTCGCTTCGAGGAAAAACTTTCGGGTCCCGCCGATGCGAAAACAATAGTCGGGCGCCTTGGTCGCTCCGCCGATC
This sequence comes from Chthoniobacterales bacterium, assembly GCA_003244145.1. GTDB lineage: Bacteria > Verrucomicrobiota > Verrucomicrobiia > Chthoniobacterales > UBA10450 > AV80. Next base: position 11,818 of record QHBM01000028.1, on the reverse strand, counting down.
TTGATGGCGTCTTCATGGATGACATCCTTGTAGGCTTCGGCGTAGCCGCTGAGATTATCCATGTCCCAGCCCAGGGCTTTGAACATCGGATCGACGAATTCCTTGCGAAGCTGTGCCTCATTGTAGGCACCAGAGCGGTAGGCCTCGGCATGCTCCGTGAAACGGGCTACAAGATCGACGATTTCGCTGGGGGCGGACATGAACTTACGAGGAATGTCTCATCGCCTTGCTAACTTGCATGCCGGGACGAGGCTTCGCCACCAACCTTGTTGATCGCGAGTTGTTCGTGGCTCGTCTTGAACAGAAGCGCCACCGAAAACGTGACGATGGTGCCGAAGAAAATCCACCAGGGGAATTCCATCACCGGCAGAAAGCTCGGTTGTTCGTAGAGGTTCGTGCCGAAGATGCTTGCGACCTTGTTGGGCAAGCCGCTCAGGATCGCGACCACGACGAACCCGCTTATCATCGCGATGATGTTTCCGCGATCGCTTCCGCGCGTCTTGGTGAGCATGCCGGCAAAAAAGACGCCGAGCAACGACCCGTAGGTGTAGCCGAAAATTCCCAGCACAATCGGAATGATCCGGAGGTTGGGATGCACGATGACCAGGTAGGCCGTGGTCGAAGCGACGACGATCATCAGCACCGAAAACCAAATGGTCGCCCAGCGCACCGCGCGCAAGCTTTGCGCGTCGGTCGCGCCGGGATTCATGTAAGGCTCATACCAATCGCGCGTGAAACTGGTGGCGAGTGCATTCAACGCGGTGCTGAGCGAGCCCATGGCGGTGGCGAAAATTCCGGCGAGGAGCAATCCGCGAAGGCCCACCGGCATTTCATAGAGAATGAAGTGGGCGAAGGTCTCGTTCGGGCTCTTCGGGAGCGTCGGATCGGGATGAGCCTGGTAATAAACCCAAAGGAGCAAGCCGATGCTGAGAAAGGTGAACGCGATCGGAATATCGGCCAGGCCCGAGAAAATGAGCGACCGGCGGCTGCGGCGTACGTCCTTCGCGGTCAACATTCGCTGCACCATATCTTGATCGGTCCCGTGCGTGCCCATCGTGATGAATATCGCTCCGATGATGGCAAAGACCGTGTACTCCGTCTCGAACATGCCCTTCACTTTGTCCCAGCCGTGTTTGGCCGGGTCGAGACCGGTGGCGAAGAGATCTGAAACCTGGAAGGGACCGTGGCGTTGCACGATTTCGTGCCAGCCGCCCGGGATCGCAAAGTAAAGCAACCCCAGCGCCATCACGGCGCTCCCGATCATGATCGAAGCCTGGATCAAATCAGTCCAGATGACGGCCTTGATCCCACCAAACGTCGTGTAAACCGCAGTCAAAATAACGATGACAACGGTGGCCCCGAGGTAAATCCAAAGCGTTTGCGTCTGGCTCGGTCGCGTGCCGCTGATCATTTCGTAAGCCAGCGCGAGCGCGATGGCCGCGACGTAGAGCCGCGCGCCGGAAGCAAGCAGACGCGTGATCATGAAAACCGCGGACGCCGCGTTCTTACTCGCGACGCCAAAGCGAGCGGTCAGGTATTCGTAGATCGAGAAGACGCGATAGTCGTAATACGGTTTGATGAAGATGTAACTGACGAGGATGCGTCCGATGATCGTGCCGAAGGCGAGCTGCAAGTAGGTGTAATCGCGGTGGCTGAATCCTTCGCCGGGCGTGCCGAAAAATGTGCCGGCGCTGGTTTCCGCCGCCACCAGGGAAGCGAGCACGGCCCACCAGGGAATGCGCCGTCCGCCGAGAGCGAAGTCCTCGAGATTATCTTCCTTCCGGCCCATGCGCAGGCCGATGAAGATGATGACGATGAAGTAAAGCAGGAGAACACCGGTATCGATCGCGAGGCGGGAATCCATGGAATGAGTTATTTAGCCACGGATGAACGCGGATGAAACACGGATTTTCATCATGATGCGGGAGCGACTCTGTCTTTATCCGTGTCCATCCGTGTTAATCTGTGGCTGATGAAATTATTGGAGGTCGCCGCGCCCGATTTCGATCTGGTGCGCACGCTCGATTCCGGCCAGGTCTTCCATTGGGAAAAATGTGGCGACGGTTTTGCCGGAGCGATCGGCTCGAGCGGTGTCTACGTGGAGCAGCAGCGGAACCGGCTCCTGTTCAGCGGCACAACAGCAAAGGTGATCGCGAAATATTTTTCGCTCGATCATCCGCTGGCGGAGATTTGCCGGTCGTTTCCGCGCGATCCGGCCATGACGGCGGCGCGCGATTTCTGCCGCGGGCTGCGCATTATCCGGCAACCGGTTTGGGAATGCCTGGCCACCTTCATCACTTCATCCATGAAACAGGTGGCGCACATCCGGCAGATCTCGCTCACGCTGCGGAAACGTTTCGGAACAGCAAAGATGATATACGGGAGTCACGTACATGTTTTCCCCAGCGCGGCGCGGGTGGCGCAACGCACGGAGGAGGAGTTACGGGAGTGTGCGCTGGGCTATCGGGCGAAAAATTTACTGGCAACCGCGCGCTGCGTCGCCAGCGGCGAGGCGGACCTGAATTCGTGGCGCATGTTGTCGGACGAAGAATTGCGAGGGCGACTGTGCGAGCTGCCGGGTGTCGGCCCAAAGGTTGCTAATTGTGTGATGCTCTTCGCCTACGAACGGTTGCGGGCTTTTCCGATCGATGTCTGGATTGAGCGCGTCCTGAAGCAGAAATATTTTCCACGGAAACGAAAGGTGACGGCGGCGCAGCTCCGTGCTTTTTGCGAAACCTATTTCGGCGAACAGGGCGGGTACGCGCAGCAGTATCTTTTTCATCATGCGCGCAAAGGCGGCGCCGCCAACGGGACGAAATGAGATGCGGCGCAGGTTGTTAGGCCGCGCGATCTGCGATATGTTTTGGCGCTGCGATGCGGCGGTCAGCTCCTAATAATGGAACAAAAGAAAGAGCGGCGAAAACTCGCGCTGGCGATCTTGATTTCGCTCTTTGTCCACCTTGCGATCGGGTATTCGCTGGCGGCCTTCGGCGGTGTCTTTACCCCCGTGCCTCCGCCCGCGGACGCGCCTTCCGAGTTGACGATCGTCGATCTCTCCGCGCCGCCGCCGCCCTCCGCGCCGAAAAATCCGCCCTTCATGCAAACGGAGAGTTCCAAGGAATCGGCCGAGAAACCGAAGGAGCAGACCTTCGAATCGAACGCCAATTCTCTCGCGGCGAGTGAGAAGCCCGCGACCGGCGACATGCCGGTGCCGAGCCAGGACGGAAAGGAACGTCCGTTCGTTCATCTCGACACGCACGATTTTTCGATGGAAACGCAGGGATCGCAGCCTCAGCCGCCCGCGCCACCAACGCCCGCGCCGGAATCGAAACCTCCGGCTTCGCCGCCACCGAAGACGTCCGAGCCGCCGAAGACCACGCCCACCGCCGCGCCGAGCGCGACGGCGGAGCCGGAGCAATTCGCGATGCTCACGTCCACGCCGCCGCCGCCCATCAAAGCGCCGGACGAAAACGAGCCTTCGCCGCCTCCCGACGTCGCCGCCTCCGCCGCGCCACCGGTGCCGCGACCGAAGCCCGACAATCCTGCTTCCAATTATCACGCGCAAACCCAGGAGACGCGCATCACCGGGCGCATCACGAACCGCGGGCCGTCGTCAGTGAACGCAGTCGGCACGCCGCTGGGGCGTTATCAAAAAGCGGTCTCCGATGCGATCGGCTCGCGCTGGTATTATTATATGAATTCGAAAATGGACCTGGTCAGCATCGGCACGGCGCACCTTGAAGCGGAAGTCGACGCCCAGGGACATCTGCAAAAGTTGCGGGTGCTCTCGAATAATGCGAACGAAGCTTTCGCCAACATCTGCTTGCAATCGTTTCAGGAGGCGCATCTTCCTCCGATTCCACCTGATCTGATTGCGACCCTGCCCGACGGCCGAATGCCGGTGGACATTTACTTCACGACTTACTCAAACCAATGAACTCCCACTGGCCCTGCAAATGACCGAAACGCTCCACACCATGGTGACGTTTTTTACCAAGGGTGGCCTTTTCATGTGGCCGCTGCTTCTTTGCTCCATCGTCACGGTGACCACGATCGTGCTGGCGACCCTGACCTTGCGCGAAAAAAAGGTGCTGCCGCTGGTGATCGAGAGCGAAATCGAGCGGCTCACGCCGGGTGGGAGCGCGGAGCGTTTGCTGCGCATCGTGAATGAGGACAAGTCGTCGCTGGCCGGTGTCGTCCGCACGGCGCTGCAACATTTGCGCTGGCCCCGCGCGGAAAACATTGAATCGGTCCAAACCCGCGCGCGCCGCGAGCTGGTGCGGCTCGAGCGCGGATTGATCGTGCTCGAAGTGGTGACGGGCATTGCGCCGTTGATCGGATTGATCGGCACGGTCTCGGGACTGGTGCAGGTTTTCTCCGGGCTCGGCTTGAGCAGCGGCGCGTCGGATACAAAGGCCGTGGCGCTCGGAATTTCCATGGCGTTGAACTGCACCATCTTCGGCTTGTCCATCGCGGTGCCCGCGCTGATCGCCTTCAGTTATTTCTCGAAGAAGGTGGAGGTGATGTCGGTGGAAATGGAATCGCTCGTCTCGGACCTCATCGCGAAATGCTACTTCGGCCGGATCGCCCGCGAAGAAATGCCGCCGCCTTCCCGCTCAACCATGCCGGCCCCGGCGCGCGCCCCGGTCGCGTGACGCCGCCGCCACTTGCGCTGACATGAAGATCGCAGTCCGGAAGCGGCGCGCGCCCTCCATCATTATCGTTTCGCTGGTCGATATCCTGACCATTCTGCTCATCTTTTTCGTGGTCTCGACCACATTCAAAAAGGACCAGCCGGAAGTGCAAATCAATTTGCCGGAATCAAAAACATCCACACTGGCTTCGTCCGAGCAGGAGCATGCGATCGTGAGCGTGAATGAAGCCGACGAGATCCGGCTCGACGGCAGCGTCGTGAGCGTGGAGGAGCTGGAGATATCTGTGCGCAATTTGCCGGCGACGCGCAAATCGGCGCTCGCTCTGCAGGCCGACAAGAAGGCGTCGTTCGGCACGATCGTCCGGGTGATGGACGCGTTGAAGCTAGCGGGGGTGAAAAACCTGCCCGCGTTCACGCACGGCGAGAAATGAGATTGGCCATCCGGAAGTACGGCGACCCGATCCTGCGGGCGAAAGGCAAGCGGATCGAAATCGTGGATGAGCGCATTCGCGCGCTCGCGGCCAACATGCTCGAGACGATGCACGCCGCGAACGGCGTCGGCCTGGCGGCCCAACAGGTGGGCCACGCCTTGCAGTTGACCGTGCTCGACGTGTCTCAAGTCGAAGACCGGCCGAGCGCGCTGAGTTTGAATGGCGCGCCGGTGGAGGACCCTGCGAGTGTGATGCCGCTGGTGTTGCTCAATCCGAAATTGCGGTTGAGCGACGACAAAGACTCGGGAAGCGAAGGCTGCCTTAGTTTTCCCGATATCACCGCGGAGATCGACCGCGCGGTTTCGGTGGAGGTGGAGGCGGAGACGCTGGAAGGAAAGACGATCCGGCTCGATGCCTCGGGTTTGCTTTCACGCGCTTTGCAGCACGAGGCCGATCATTTGAACGGCATTTTGTTTATCGATCGCATGAGCTCCGCCGCGAAAGCGAGTCATTCGAGCAAGCTGAAGCGGCTGCAAAAAGAGACGTCGAAGGGAATTTAGATCGCCTTGTAGGTGACCGTGATGCTGCGAAAGACCATCTGTTCGCGCTGCGCGGAGAAATAGAACAGCTCCAGCATCGTGCCGCCGACAATCCACTGATAGCCGACGAGCGTCTGGACTACGTCCGAGTCGGTATCGCGCGAGCGTGAAACCAATTTTCCGGTGCCGAACTTCGCGTCGAAGTAACGCCGGATTTCGCCCATCCGTTCGTTGTAACGCTCGATCGTCCAGTCCGGGTATTCGTACTGCAACTCCACTTCGACGAGAAAACCTTCCTTGAAGGTAAAGAGCGTACGCTTCAGACCTGGCTGCACCAAACCTTCGACCGTCCAGACATCGCGCTTCTCTTTTCGGTCGCGGCTGACGATTTTCGCTTTGGCTCCGAGCAGCACCTGCTCGATTTTTGTCATAGAATCGTTCCACTTGAAGCCAAAGGGGGGCGGGATATCGTCGGCCGCCCGCGCCGGGCCGGCGGAAAAGAAAAGCGCCAGGGCAGCGGCAAGAAAGTGGACGCGACCGATGGAGATTTTGGTTTTGCGCAAAGAATTGAGCGGCATTTCGGGCGTGCCTCGCGTAAAACAAACGCGGATCCGGGAAGGCAAGGTTGCGCGAACCAGAGGAATCGGTCAACCTCACGCGTGCTCGCCTCGCAACGTTTCCGCGCAACTCCCAGCGCGATTTTTCGTCAAGATTTTTTTGGTTCGGAAACAAAAATAAAGTTCCGCTTTTTTCTTGTCGCTTCTTTCGCCGGTTTCTAATCTCAAGCCGCTGGCAGGGAGGATAAGGGGCTGGTGTTAATAAGATGTGAACAGGTTTCCAAGAATACAAAGAGCTAGAATGATGATTACACCCGCCCAAGCGAGCGAACCTGCCGCGTCCCATCCACTTCTCTGCCTCTCGTCCCGTTCGTTTCCAAGCTCGCGCCCCGTTTCTCCCTCGTATATTCGAGTTTTGCGAAAAATTTCCCCGCGTCCCGCGCCTTTTCGTTACCCGTCCGGAAAGGCGGCGAAACCAGATTCTACCTTGCAACTATCACGCTCGCCTCTCGCGATGCGGGTTGCTTAACGCTGTTAACAAGTCGATGGACGAGAAGCATTCTCAGCTCTGGCAGAAGCTGTCTGCGGCACTCAAGCCGCAGGTCAGCCCGGACACTTTCAAGCGCTGGTTCTCCGCGGTGAAACTTGTCCACGCCAACGACGAGGCGCTCACTTTTCGGGTTCCCAATAACATCTATCAATTTTGGATCGAAAGTAATCACATGGCCGCGTTGCAGTCCGCTGTCGTCACGGCTTTCGGCTCGCCGCGCGCGATAAAATTTTCGTCGGCTTCGGACGGCGCGGAAAAAACCGAGGCGGAGGAACACGCAGAAATCTCCGCGAAGGAAGAGGCCCGTGAAACTGGCCGGGACGCAAAACAATCCAGCACCGCCCTGGGACTCAATCCGCGCAATAGCTTTGAATCGTTCGTCATCGGTCCGAACAATGAGATCGCGCATGCGGCGAGTCTCGCGGTGGCGAAAACTCCGGCGCGCACCTACAACCCGCTTTTCATTTATGGCGGCGTGGGCCTCGGCAAAACCCATTTGATGCAGGCGATCGGTCAATACGTCGGGATGAACAAGAAAAACTCGAAGGTGATGTACCTGTCGAGCGAGGTCTTCATCAACGAATTCATCGACGCGATCCAGCACAACAACCTGGTGAAATTTCGCAAGCGCTATCGCCAGGCCGATCTCCTCCTGATCGACGACATCCAGTTTCTCGGAGGCAAGGAACGATCACAGGAAGAATTCTTCCACACTTTCAACACGCTCTTCGACGGACATAAACAAATTGTCCTTTCGAGCGATCGGCCGCCTTCCGAGATCGCGAATCTCGAGCATCGTCTCGTCTCGCGTTTCGAATGGGGACTGACCGCGGAGCTTCAGCCGCCTGATGTCGAAACGCGCATGGCGATCCTGCGCAAGAAAGCGCACACCCTGCACATCAACTTGCGCGACGAGGTTTTCGAATTCCTGGCCACTCGCATTCGCACGAACGTTCGCCGGCTGGAAGGCGCGCTCATGCGAGTCGCGTCGTTCGCCTCGCTCAGCATGGGCAAGGAGTTGACCAACGATGTGGTCGAGCATTTGCTGAAAGATATTCTCCAGGAAGAAGCGCGGCACGCGGTCACGATCGAGCAGATTCAACGGCGGGTGGCGGAGCACTTTGACGTGCGCCTCGCTGATATGACCAGCAAACGGCGCCCGGCCAACATCGCCTTCCCGCGCCAGATCGCGATGTATCTCGCGCGCGAATTGACCAAAGCGTCGCTCAACGAAATCGGCGACGCCTTTGGCGGCCGCGATCACGGCACGGTCCTGCATGCGTGCAAACTGGTGAAGCGCCGCATGAAGGAGCAGGATAACCTCCGGCAGACCATCTCATTCATCGACAGCGCGCTGCAGCGTTGATGCATGGGAATTCGGTTTACGCGGAAAGCGAGATTGCGGTTGCCGAATAAAATCGTAAGCCTTACATCTTAGCTTTCCGTTCCGTCATGAAATTTAGCGCCACGAAAGAAAAGCTGCTCGAAGGTTTGCAACAGGTTCAGAACGTCGTCAGCACGCGCACGACTCTGCCGATTCTTTCCAACGTCCTGATGCAGGCGAAAGGAAACGAAGTTCATCTGACCACGACCGATCTCGACGTCGGCGTGCGCGGAAGTTTTGAAGCGGCTGTGGAAAAGGAAGGCGCGACCACGTTGCCGGCGCGTCGCCTTTTCACGATCATCCGCGAGCTGCCTTCGAGCGAAGTGCAGATCGAAGTGGACGGAAAAAACGCCGCCTCCATCCGGAGCGGCCAGAGTTTCTTCAAGATCCTCGGCCTGCCGGAAGAGGAGTTCCCGCCGTTGCCGAAATTCGACAGCGCGAAGGTGGTGACGATTCGCCAGAAGGATTTACGCGACGGCCTGCGCAAAACTTCCTACGCCATTTCGACCGACGAGACGCGTTACGTCCTCAACGGCCTCCTCTTCAGCCTCAAGGAAAACAAGCTGACGCTTGTCGCCACGGACGGACGGCGGCTCGCGATGGTGGACATCGAGCTCGAGTTTCCGCGCAGCCACGAGGCGGACATCATCGTGCCGACCAAGGCGGTCACGGAATTGCAGCGGCTGCTGACGGACGACGGCGAAGTAAAAGTCAGCGTCGGCAGCGGCCAGATCGCTTTCGATCTCAACAACACGCTCCTGGTTTCGAAGTTGATCGAAGGCAATTATCCAAATTACAAGCAGGTCATTCCGAGCGAGACGAAAGAGCGCGTCACGCTGGAGCGCGAGACGTTCCTGAATTCGCTGCGCCGGGTGTCGTTGCTGGCGAGCGATAAATCGAATTCGATCAAACTAAACTTCACCAAAAACAATATCGACATCACCGCGAACACGCCGGAGGTGGGCGAAGCGAAGGAATCGCTCGCGGTGGTTTACAAGGGGCGGGAGTTCTCGATCGCGTTCAATCCAGAATTTTTCATGGCGCCGCTCCGCGCCCTGACCGAGGACGAAGTCTTTCTCGATTTGATCGATGAAATGAGCCCGGGCGTGCTGAAAATTCAGACGCCGTTTCTCTACGTGCTCATGCCGATGCGCATCAGCTCGTAAGCCGCAGCGCGGCGACGACGGCATCGACCTCCAGGTCGCCCAATTTTTCTCCGGGCGCCCGAAGGACAGTCACGTTTTCATTCGCGGGCGCCCAAATCGCGGGGTCCGTCCAACCGAAGAGCAAGATGCACCGCGCGCCGACGGCGGCCGCGACGTGAGAAATCCCGCTATCGTGGCCGATGAAAATCGTGTTCTCCAAAACCGCGGCGAGGTGAGGGAGCGGGAGATTTCTCGCGAATTGAACGGCCTTCCCTTTCCAGGCCGATTCCAACAGTCCCGCGCGCTCCTCATCGGCCTCGCCCGAAACGATGACGAGTTCGCGATCGTGCGCGAGAAGATCGTTGCCGAGTTTTTGCCAGTTAGCGATCGGCCAATTCTTTGTTTCGCTTCCGCTGCCCGGGTGCAATGCAATGATGCGATCGGAAGGATGGCCCAGAAAACCTCGGGCGAAATCGCGATCGGATTCGGACGGATAAATTCGCGCAGCCGAATTCTCCAGACGCAGACCGAGTGTTTCGAGCGGACGCGCCAACTGGAGGGCGGCGTGTTCACGATGATCCAGCCTCGGCGATCCCGAAATGAAAGTCTGGACGCCGCAACGCTTTAAGTTCGCTTCGAAGATTCCATCCGGATCGAAGAGATAACTGACGATCAAATCGAAACCGCGGAAGTAGCCGGCCAGATCGGACGGGAGTTCGGAGTCGTTCGCAAAAAAACGAGCGAAGGACGCGGAATCGAGTGACCGGATTGCGTCCGCGTAGAAACGTTTTTCAGCCAGCGCGACGATGTGTTTGGAGCCAAGAATCTCGAGCCAGGCCTGCGGGAAGCGATCGCGCAAGAGTTTGATCGCGGGCAGCGTGAGGACGAAGTCTCCGAGCGCGCCGCCGCGGATGACCAGAATCCGGTTCAATACCGGGTAAAGGCGCAGGCGAGGATGGCCGCGCCGTAGAGGAAGGCGAGCCCGTGGGTCAAACGCCAACGGCCGTTCGTCCGCGCGCTCCAGTTGATCTGGTCACGGAGAAGGTACGGCATCGTGACCCAGAACAATCCCGCCACGATCAGAAGATAGGCGAAAACCGTCACGAGAAGCCGGCTCCTTTCGCTTCGGAAAAAAGCGGCGTCGAGGAGCGGTTCGGCCGCGAGCAGAAAAAGAATGCCAAGCGCGCGCACGGCGAGGAACTCGTCCACGAAACGCAAGACGAGCAGGAAGCCAACCGGCAGGATGAAGAGCAGCGGCTTGCGAAAGCTGGAGAATTCCCCCATCTCCATGGTCGCGAGAAGCCAGAAGCTCCAAAGGAACCCGACCGTCAAAAGGGCCCAACCGGTCACGCGAGAACGCGGGAGACGCTGGGCCATTTGCTGGGAGAAATCGGGTTTGATCAAACCAGGTAAACTGACGAGAAGCAGCAAAAAACCGGCGATCAGTCCCGCCGTTTGAAGTGATAAATGATAGATCATGCGGAAACCGGAGAGGACGTTGGCACGAGCGGCGTTCCATACAAGCTGAATCCGTTCGCCTGCGTCACGCTGATCTCGAAGATTTGGCCGACGTGCTCGGGCTTTCCTTCGAAGACGACAATCTTGTTTGTGCGCGTGCGTCCCATCAAGCGCGCCGCATTCGTGCGGCTCGGACCTTCGCACAAAATTTCGAGATCGCGCCCGACCAAACGCTCGTTCGCGCGATGAGCGGAGGCATCGACTACGCTGAGCAAGTCGCGATTGCGCTCCTCTTTGATTTGCTCGTCAATCTGCTCCATCGCCGCGGCCGGTGTGTCGCTGCGAATGGAATAGCGAAAGATGAAGGCGTTATCGAATTGGATCTCCTCAACCAGATCGCGCGTCTGGCGGTAATCGTCTTCCTCTTCGCCGGGAAAACCGACAATCACGTCGGTAGTTATGGCGATTTCGTCGCGGGTTTGGCGGATCCGTCTCACTAACGATCGATATTTTTCCGCCGTGTAAGGCCGATGCATCGCTTTCAGGATGCGGTTCGAGCCGGATTGAAGCGGCAGGTGAACGTGCTCGGCCAGCTTCGGCAAATCGGCCAGCGCCTGGAGCAGATCCTCGCGGAATCCCACCGGGTGCGGCGAGGTAAAGCGGAGCCGTTCCAAGCCGTCGATTTCATGGACCGCTTTAAGCAATTGCACAAACGGACTCTCGCCATTGACCGACGCGAACTCGTGCCGGCCATACAAATTCACGATCTGCCCTAGGAGCGTGACTTCCTTGACGCCACTTGCTACCAAGCCCCGCACTTCGCGCACGATTTCCGGGATCGAGCGGCTGCGTTCGGTGCCGCGCGTGCGCGGGACAATGCAAAAGGTGCAATGCATGTTGCAGCCCTGCATGATCGAGACAAACGCCGTCGCCTGGCGCTCCTTGAGTTCGTGATCGCGAATCGTTTCGACCGAACCGGTCTCGTCCTCCGTGTCGCAAATGGAAAAGCGCGGGTCATCCATTCGGCGGTTCCGTTTCTTTTCCACCAGCTCCGCGATGTAATCCGCCACCCGATGAAATTTTTGCGTGCCGACGACAAG